>CAYZNC010000182.1:0-12160 GCA_964478555.1 uncultured Bacteroidales bacterium
AAACGAGCTGCTTCTTCCTTACTGTAAGAAAGCACATCTTTGATTCTTTGTGTGAATTTAGCATCCATCATTTTAGCTAAATAGATTTCATTTCTAAATTTGCAAATAAATAATTCAATTACAAATATAGCAAAAAAGCTGCATTAAAAATATAAACAATGCATGTTAATAATTTCAATCATTGGGTGCTTTTTTTTCTTTAAAAAATACCTACTTTAGTCATTCTTTATATTATAGCTTATTTAGTTGATTATTAGGAACTATTAAAACGAAATGCAAGACGAAAGAATAATAAAAATCAACATCGAGGAGGAAATGAAATCTGCTTACATCGATTATTCGATGTCAGTTATAGTTTCCAGAGCTCTTCCCGATGTTAGAGACGGATTAAAACCAGTACATCGTAGAGTTCTGTTTGGCATGTCCGAGCTTGGACTGCTAGCTAACAGAACTTATAAGAAATCAGCAAGAATTGTTGGCGAGGTTCTAGGTAAGTATCACCCTCACGGTGACACATCAGTTTATGATGCCATGGTACGTATGGCTCAGCCTTGGTCGCTACGCTATACTTTAGTTGACGGGCAAGGTAACTTTGGTTCGGTTGATGCTGATAGCCCAGCTGCTATGAGGTATACCGAGGCCCGTATGACAAGGTTGGCCGAGGAAATGCTGGCCGACATTGATAAAAACACTGTTGATTTTCAATTAAATTTTGATGATAGTTTAGAAGAACCTACGGTAATGCCTAGTGCATTTCCTAATCTTCTCGTTAACGGAGCTTCTGGAATCGCTGTTGGTATGGCTACCAATATGGCGCCTCATAACCTGAAAGAAGTTATCAATGCAATAATTGCTTTCATTGATAACAGCGAAATAACCATTGAAGAATTAATGCATCATGTTAAAGGCCCCGATTTCCCAACAGGTGCCATTATATTCGGCTATCAGGGTGTTAAGGAAGCTTTTGAGACCGGTCGTGGTCGGATTGTTGTTCGTGCAAAAACCGAAGTTGAAGTAACCCCTTCAGGACGCGATAAAATCATAGTTACCGAAATACCCTTTCAGGTAAACAAGGCAGAATTGATTAAGAAAACTGCTGATCTTATCAATGAGAAAAAAATTGAAGGTATATCTTATATTAATGACGAAAGTGACCGTAATGGGATGCGTATCGTTATTATTCTTAAGAAGGAAGCCAAAGCTAACGTTGTTTTAAATAACCTCTTCAAATATACTCAGTTACAATCTGCTTTCAATGTCAATAACATAGCACTGGTCAATGGACGTCCTAAAATGCTGAACTTAAAACAGCTGATCCATTATTACGTGCTACACAGACATGAAGTAGTAGTACGCAGAACCCAGTATGATCTTGATCAGGCAGAAAAGAAAGCGCATATTCTGGAAGGTTTATTGATTGCCCTGGATCATCTGGATGCAGTAATTGCATTGATCCGTGGTTCAAAAAACCCTGATGAGGCTAGAGAAGGTTTGATGACCCAATTTGCTCTTTCCGAATTGCAGGCCAGAGCTATCCTTGATTTACGCCTTCAGCGTCTTACCGGTCTGGAACGTGATAAAATTAAAGAAGAATATGAAGAGCTTAAAAAATTGATCGCATACTTACAAAGTGTTCTTGCGGATGAACCTCTCAGAATGAAAATCATCAAAGAGGAACTTACCACCATTAAAGAAAAATATGGTGATGAACGTCGTACCGAGATTATTCGTACTGCTGAAGAATTTAACCCGGAAGATTTCTACGCTAATGATGATATGGTCATCACAATTTCTAATCTTGGCTATATCAAACGTACACCATTAACTGAGTTTAAAACTCAGACCCGTGGTGGCATAGGTACTAAAGGCAGTAGTACCCGTGATGAAGATTTCCTTGAACACATGTTAAGTGCGACTATGCACAATACCATGATATTCTTCACGGAAAAGGGCAGATGTTTCTGGCAAAAAGTGTACGATATTCCTGAAGGAACTAAAGTGTCTAAAGGGAGAGCCATCCAGAACCTGATTAATATAGATTCGGATGACAACGTTCAGGCCTATATCAATGTTAAAAGTCTCGTAGATGCTGACTATGTCAAACAAAATTACATTCTGCTTTGCACACGTAAGGGAGTGATTAAAAAGATGCGCCTGGAAGATTTTTCGAGACCACGTCAAAATGGTATCGTAGCTATTACCATTCATGAAGGAGATAGTTTGATTGATGCCAGACTTACCGATGGAACTAATAATATTTTAATAGCCATACGGTCGGGTCGTGCCATTCGTTTTCCTGAGAGCAAAGTACGCCCAATGGGCCGCACTGCTTCTGGAGTGCGTGGTATTAGGCTTTCGCAAGCAGAAGATGATAAAGTAGTTGGTTTAGTTTGCGTAAATTCCGAAGAACAAGATATTTTGGTTGTTGCTGAAAATGGTTATGGAAAACGCTCAAAATTAGAAGATTATCGTATAACTAACCGTGGTGGAAAAGGGGTTAAAACCATTAATGTTACTGCAAAAACAGGTAAATTAATTGCTATAAAAGGTGTTACTGACAAAGAAGATCTGATGATCATTAACAAATCGGGAATCACTATCAGGGTCGCTGCTTCAACCATCCGAATTACAGGACGGGCTGCTCAGGGTGTTAAATTAATTAATTTGCGGAAAAATGATGTGATTGCGTCTGTTGCTCAAACTCCTAAATCTGAAGAGGAAAACATAGACCCAATTAATCCTGAAGTTGATGGTCAAAATAACATCGCAAGTGCGGACGAATAAAATAAATTTATATATTTGAAAAACAAAATTTTAATAATTACCTAATCATGAAACAGATAACATTTATTCTTGCTTTATTTGTTATGGGATTAACAGCTCTTCGTGCTCAAGAAGCAACTACAGGGCCAGACTATAAATCTCTGGAAAACAAACTTGAAAAAAGCAACGCAGCAATCCAAGATCCTAAGAAGAGCACTAACGTTAAAACCTGGTTAGATCGTGCAAAAATGTTTGAAAGCATTGCCGATGTAAATACAGGAAACCTTCGTATGGGGATGTCAATTAATGAATTAAAGATATTTTACAAAGAACCGAAAGAGATCAAAAAGTTTGACAACGGTAAAGAACAATATATCAACGAACGCATGACAGTGTCGATGGAAAATAACGTTGTAAAAGGATGGTCAGAAACACAAACCATTGTTCCAAAACCACTTGATGATGCTTTAGCAGCTTACAATAAAGCTATTGAATTGGATACGGATGGTAAAAATAGTGGGAAAATTGTTGACGGCTTAAAAAGGCTGAAAGCTTTGTATGAAAAGAAAGCTTTAAACAGTTATAATCAACTTGACTATAAAACAGCTGTGGAATCATTCAAGTCTATTCTGAATATCAACATTATGAAACAAATTAATGTAACTGACACGGCTACTATTTATTACACAGGTGTGGCAGCTTCAGAAGGAGATATGAAAGATGAAGCCATTACCTATTTCAAAAAAGCAAATGATTTAAATTACAAAGATCCTTTCCTATTTGTAAGACTTTCGAAATTATATCTTATCAAAGGTGATTCTACCGAAGCCATAAACACTTTAAAAAAGGGTATCAATATTTATCCTGATAATGTTTCTCTGCTTGTTGAAATGATCAATTATTATATTGCTAAAGCCGAAAGTCAGAATGCACTTGTAGCTATCCAAAAAGCCAAAGTAAAGGATCCTAAAAATCAAACCTTTTATTTTGTAGAAGGAGTTTTATATGATAAAATTGGTAAGATGGATAGTTCTGTTCATGCTTATAACCAAGCTATTGAGCTGGATCCTAATTACTTCGACGCTTACTATAATTTAGGGGTAATGTATTTTAACAATGCCGTTAAATTTATTGAAAAAGCAAATAAGGAAGTTGACAATACAAAGTATCTGGATGAGAAGAAAAATGCGGATGAAGAATTTAAAAAAGCAATTCCTTTTATGGAAAAAGCTTACGAAATAGCAAAAACGCAAAAGGCACCAGAAGCTCAAACCAATCAGAAACAAAGTTTGGAGACACTTAAGCAATTATATTATCGTTTAAAAATGAATGATCAATTAGAACGCGTCAACAATCTCTTAAAGGAATTACAATAGATATTGCAACAGGAATTAAAAAAGCTGTCTTCGGGCAGCTTTTTTTTTTGGAGAAAAATGAGACAAAACTAACACTCAGCTCTCATGATTTTCATCGTTGGAACACAGAAAGGGAAAAGCATGTCATCGCTGAATTTCAAGCAGGGATAAGCGGCATTACTACCTATTTTCGTACGGATGGCTTTCTTATAGGTCGCCGCTATGCCGCTTAAAAATAATTTTCATTCACATTTCTACAAAGAGATCGCCGTTAGATACTTCTTTCTTTTTATATCGACTAGCTAAAATTTAGGCTTGAAACAACATCATTTCCACAACTTTTTAAATTGATCCGTTATTAAACCTTAGAAGTCATTTTCCCCATAACCATTTACAAAAACAAAAACCTTGAAGTGTTAAACTCCAAGGTTTTTGTGATCCAGCTGGGATTCGAACCCAGGACCCCATCCTTAAAAGGGATGTGCTCTACCTGCTGAGCTACTGAATCGACTTTTTATTTTAGCGGTGCAAAGATAGCATCATAATTTTTTTCTCCAAACATAAAAGGTAAAAAAGTAACTAAAAGATATAAACTGAGTTATTTTCAAACCCCTTAAATATTGGATTACTCAGTCTATTAGCCAAGTTAAGGTTTATAATTATTTTTTTTGCTGAGCGAAAGCGCATAAAGTTTAATTTTCAATTACACAACTTTCATTAAATTTACAATAATTTTGAAAAAGCTTCAATGGAATTATGAATAAAAAAGTAATTATTATCACTGGTGCTTCATCCGGTATAGGATTGGCATGTGCCAGAGAGTTCTCTCGCAGAGATTATAAAGTGGTATTAGCCGCCAGGAATATTGAGAAACTTTCAGTCGTTGAGCAGGAGATAAAAGCTTATAATCAGGATGTTATATGTCTTAAAATTGATGTAAGTGTTGAAAAAGACTGTAAAATACTTATTGAGGAGACAATTAAACATTTTGGCTGTATTGACGTATTAATAAATAATGCCGGTATTTCAATGAGGGCTTTGTTCAAAGATTTAGATTTAAAAGTACTGCATTCACTCATGAATACTAATTTTTGGGGAGCTGTATATTGCACAAAATTTGCTTTGCCTTATATACTCGAAAAAAATGGAAGTATTGTGGGGATATCGTCTATTGCTGGATTTATGGGGTTACCTGGCCGCACAGGTTACTCTGCTTCTAAATTTGCATTACATGGTTTTCTAGAAACGCTTAGGGTTGAACATCTTAAACAACGATTGCATGTAATGATAGTCGCTCCGGGCTTCACTACCTCTAATATTCGCACAACGGCATTAAGTGCCGATGGTAGTATGCAGGGCGAATCTCCAAGGGATGAGAGTAAAATGATGTCTGCAGAGCAGGTAGCCTGTCATATTTACAAGGGTATCGTCAAACGCAAAAAGCTGATTGTATTAACCAGTCAAGGGAAGTTAGCGGTTGCTTTGAGAAAATTTGTACCCGGATTAATTGATTATTTTGAATATCTCGAAATGAAAAAGGAACCAAATTCGCATTTGAAATAAAAAATGATATTTGTTTGAAAAAAGTTAATTATGCTAAAACCAAGAAAAAATCTATTATTTATCCTATTCATTACAATCAATCTATGCGTTTTTTCGAAGGATTTGCCGAAAGTTTACGACGTACCCATAGAATTGAGTTCAATTGAGAAGAAACAGCTTGCCAACGCTAATGAATTAATTAAAGAAGGAATTGATTTGTGGGCCCAGGTTAACCAGAGATTTAATCCTGAAACAGTACTTTCACATACCATAGATTCTGTTTATAATATTGAAGCCTATCCGCTTTTAGCCAAAGCTGCAGAATGTTTCCTTGAGGGAACTACTGCAAAATACGAAGTTTATCATAAAAATTGTTTGGAATTTTGGAATAAACATAGTCATGATTATCCAACCGGAGTTGATAATGCTAAGAGTCTGCAAAAAGAAGCTTTAAATTATCTTGAAAAAGCTAAAGTAAACAGGCGTATAGCCGATAACTACACTAATCAGTATATATACGCATATGATAGATTTTACGAAGCAATTTCGCTCGAAATCATTGCCACTAAAAAAGAAGGCAGAGCATTACAGATTTATAGGGATTGGCCTGTACATTATGCATACGAATACGATGAAGATGTTGTAGTGAACTTATTTAGCCCAAAAGTTGCTGTGGTTGTTAAACCTGAGCCAAAAATAGTTGAGTCTGACATTAGGCCTATAGTAATATCAGACTCTATGATCATTTTTTACATGGTTCAAATTGCGGCACATACCGTACAAATGTTACCTGATTATATAAAAACAAATATCTATGATGGCGATAGGCCTGTTCAGGAATTGAGAGAAGATGGCTGGTTCAAGTACACAATAGGACATTATAGAACTTTTGAAGAAGCTGAAAAATTGCTCAATGAATTAAAAATTGCCAAAGCTTTTGTAGTAGCCTACAAAAATGGCAAACGAGTGTCTCTGAAAGAAGCGGCTGAGGAAAAGCAAAAGAGATAAAAACGGGATTCTTATATTTTATTTTTCTTATTCGGTACTCTTCCGGGTTGAAAACCCTCTCTGTCCATTTTTCCCCAACTGCGAACACCTCTAAGGTAGTCTATATTTCCTCTAATGGACCAATACACTGTCAAAGGATGAAAAAATATAGGTTCGAGAAATCCGGCAATGATTAATCTTAAAATTTCGCGTTTCTGCTTATACTTGTGAAAGGTTACTTCTTCGAAAAGTACTGCCCAGGTACTCATAGATATTGCAAATGTTAAAACAAAAGCCAGCAATAAGAAGAAAAATGACCAGTTAGGCTGCCCAAAAAGAGCAAGGATGATAAAATAAATAAGTCCGATAAATTCAACAATCGGAGCCAACCATTCAAAAAACGTCCAATACGGATAGCTCAGCATTCCTAAAACACCGTATTTTGGATTGAAAAACAATTTTTTGTGCATGGCAAGGGTTTCGATGGTACCACGAGTCCATCTGTTTCGCTGGCGTCCGAGTATCTTTAAACTGGAAGGTACTTCTGTCCAAACTAACGGATCAGGAATATACACCACAGTGTAGGGAAGTTTATTTTCACACATATGCCTGCGCATCCTTACCACAATTTCCATGTCCTCTCCTACTGTTGAAGTCTTGTAACCTCCACACTTGATAGCAATTTCTTTGTCGAACATTCCTAAAGCACCTGAAATGATCAATAAGCCATTTAATTTTCCCCAAGCCATTCGCGACATAAGAAAAGAACGGGTATACTCCAGAACCTGAACCCGGGGTAAAAATCTTTTAGGTAACCTTATTCGTTTAATTTGACCGGCTTCGATTTCGCACGAATTAGCTATACGAATAACGCCTCCTGTACCAATTACTTTCCTGTCTGACTGTTCCATAAATGGTTTTGCCAATCTTAACAAGGCATCGGGCTCCATAATTGAATCCACGTCAATACTGCAGATAAGCTGATTTTTTGAAATATTTAAACCGGCATTTAAGGCATCCGATTTACCACCATTCACTTTGTCAATTACAGTTAGCCTTTTAAATGACCTGTTTTTCGATTTATATACGCCTCTGATTCTCTCACAAGGAATTCGATAATCGAAAAAATAATTTACCTTTTCGAGGTTGTAAGCTTCCATTATTTTCTGAAATGTATTGTCCTTACTCCCATCGTTTACTACAATAACTTCAAAATTATTGTAATATAAGGATAACAGCGCTCTGATATTATCTACAATTGATTTTTCCTCATTAAATGCCGGAGCTATGATAGAAACAGACGGCGTTAAGGGTGCAAGTAAAATTGAATTGTAATCCACATAACTGTTTTTCCTTAAATAGCGTCGTAAGGCTATTGCTGAAATGATAGCCAATACTATATATGCGGTGAACAATATTATGGTTAGCAGTAATATACAATAGTTTATAACAAATTGTAAAACTTCAAATATAACCTTCATCAAATAGTTACTTTATGTTAGTATAATGGTATTGAAAATCTACTTAAATACTTAACTTCTGTGCGTAATAACACACCGATAGCAATTAGTTAATACGTTTATCTAGGACATGTTTTATAATAATCTGATAGTTTTTGTAATCCGATTGCATAAGTTTTTCCAATGCCTGGTGGCCTATCTCTCCCATATTATTGATAGCCATCGTTGAATCGATTTGCAGTTGAACATCCTCTTCTTTGTCTATGACAAGTTTCAAAAAGTTAAGCACCGAATCATCGGGCATTTTGCCGATCGCTTTAACAATAGCTAAACAATTAAGATAATTTTCGCTTTTATAAAGTCGTTTTAAATGTGGAAGGGCTTCTTTGATTTTAAGATTTCCAATGGTATGGATAGTCAGGTTCCTGATTTCGGGGTCATCATTTACCAGTAGCCAAAATAACGTACCATAGGAGTCCCGCTGTTTGAAAACATCAATCATACGCAAAGCAAAAAGGACAACGGTCCTGTTTTTCGAATAAAGCCAGCGATCAAATTGAGGGATCGGCAAATTATGAAACATTATCGTTTCGTATACATTTAATTGCTCCCAAATGGTAAAAGGTTTCTCCAAATAATCGAGAAAGCCGAAAGAATCGCCATGATTCAGTCGCACCAAGGCTAATTGCGCTTCCATTCTCAAAATATCATTTTTTGAACCCAGGCATTTAGTTATTTGTTCGTTAGCTTCAGTAATATCCATGAAAGCTAATTCTCTGAAACCTTTAATTTTTATATGCCATTTGTGGCTATATGCCTTTCTTATTGAATCTTTATCAAGACTGAGTGCTAGAAACAAATAACGCAATTTTTCTTTGGCTGTACCCATAAGGTTAATGCTCAGGTCTATCATTTGATCGATTACAATAATACGATTAAATGAGGAAGTGGAGATTTTTTTCAATTCAGAAGGTATGCTATCTACATTATCCGTAGCAAATAAGTAATCAACTAAAAGTCCCTGATATTTTTCCCGTTGTTTTTGTTTTCTTAATTCTACAGCATCCATACGGTTTCGGTTAAACAAAATGAATAACAGAACAACCAACATGGAAGATATAAAGAATAAAATACAATAGGTTAACGACCGGATAAGTAAATCAGGCTTGTCAAAATTAAAGTAGAGCAGAAAATTATTAAAATTATTGGAGCGTTTCTGAATTTCGCGCAGACGATATTGAATATATATTGATTTTGGGTTAACTATGGCTGCCTGAGTGTATAACTTTTTAGCTCGCTTTAACATTCCAATCCTATATGCCCTATCTGCCTTATCCAGCAAACGTTCATATTCAGGATCATTTGGCTGATATAATAAAGAATCTTGCTTAGGAAAATGGGAAACTTTTGAATTCTTTATATGTGAATTGGTGGGACAAACCTCTCCAATCAAAATAGTAAGAAAAAAAAGTCCCGGTAAATATCTATATAGTCGGAAATTCATTCATCTTTAAAAGAAACAAAGATAAATTATCTTATAAGATCCACAAACACAATATAAAATAAAAATTAACCTTTCCCTTTTAGCAATAATCTTTTAATACGTAATGATAATTCTTCCGGACTAAATGGCTTTGTAATATAGTCATCTGCTCCAAGCTCAAAGGCATGAAGAACAGTATCTTCCAACCCAACCCTGGTTAGCATTACAATTGGCATGTTACTTTTCATTTCATTTCGCACATGTGTTATAAGTTCAAGCCCACTGATCAGAGGCATGTGAAGATCGGTAAGCAATAAATCTATTTCGGGGTCAGCACTTAGTATATCAATTGCTTTTTTTCCATCAAGCGCCGTCATTGTATCGTAACCATCATTTTTTAATTTATGTTCCAATGCCTTCAGGGTCATAAGGTCGTCTTCGCAGATCAGTATTTTCATATAATTTTTTAATTATTTGGTTTTATGAGAATTAGAAAGCAGTAAAATCAGTATAATGAAGCTTCCCTACAAACTTTAAAAATTCTCATTGTTCATTTAGGTCAATATTGGTTATACGTTAAAATCGCGCTTCAGTTCCTCTATTATTTGAAAACAACCTTTTTCAAGCTGATTTATTAAGTCTGGTATCTGGGTTACATCAGATTGTTTTATTCCCAGTTCTTCTATTGTATTTGCAATTTGTTTGAGGTTATCAAGCCCCAGAAACAGCAAACTGGAGGCAAATCTGTGAGAGTCCTCTCCTACTTTTTGCCAATTTTTGTTTTTAACCCAGTTTTTTATTTTCTCAAGATCTTCGGGGACATTAATTATAAAGGTCTGAATCATATCGTTAACAAATTCCTGATCTCCCCCTGAAATGTTTTCCAAGTAATCCAGATTGTATGATTTTTCTGTCATAATTCAAATATAATCAAACTCTTCAAATCTCTAAAAAATAGTTATTTTTAAATCTACCCTTTTGCAGATAAAAGGTAACCATTTATTTTCAATATACGACTCACTAAAACAGGTAAATATATTATTTTTTATGATTACCTGTCTGTTGAAGATTATTCGCGAGAATGTTATGCACCAGAGGCAAATAATACCTCCAAAAGAAGGCTTGTTTAGAACCTGTGTCATAGCTATAAAGCAACTTTAGTAAACCTGGTAATCCGAAACAATACGAGCCAGCCATAGCAATATTACGGTTTGAAAAATCACCGGCAAAATAGAAAAACTTATAGGTATCCAAATGCTCAATGACTGCCGGAAATTCTTTATCGATCCGGTATTGTTTCAGAAGAGCTTCACCTTTGCTATTGACAGGAATTTGATAATAAGCTATTGTTTTGTTTATGTTACCCGTTTTAATAATATCGAACCAGGATGAATAATTTTGAATTTTTGGAAGTTTGTACACACTTTGGGCATATTCATTTGTAATTATTTGGACATTAGCAGTAGTGAGATGTTTCTTATCTTCGAGCACTAAAATATCGCCCTGTTCCTGAACGAGAATTATTCCCGATCCGTTAAATGCCCAACTTTGCTTATATTTTTTTTCATAAAGATCAACAACCCAATTGGGTAACGTAAGGCTTTCTTTACTTAACGATTCAAAATAACAACCAATCCAGCCGGTCCAGGTAAAATCAAATAATGCCTCGGTCTTACTGCGTATTAAGTTTGACGTTGGCTGGCCCAGCATATTGTATTCTGTAATAATTAACTTATTTTTTCGCTTCATAAAGAGGAGCAACAAAAAATCATTTTGATTTAACCCCCCATATATGAGCGGAGAGTGGAACTGATCTGGGGGTCGCTTATACCAGTCCTGATACGAAACACCATAATTATCTGCATAATAAACCATATCTAGATCGTCCGGGATCGACAGAATTTCGGCCAGCCCTAAACTTCTTATTTTGTATTCGCGTTTTGTTGGAGAGGTGTTTATTGGAAAGAATCCGTAGTAATCTTTCTTAAAGGAATAATGCTTAAGATTTTTGTCGGTATAGTTATCGTAATTTAGAATCCAGTTGAATGACTTGTGTTGAACTCTTTCCTTGTCTGGTACGGTTTTGTCGAGGATATAAATGTTGCAGGGCTTTTTTTGCTGAAGATGCCATAAAATCACGCTTGTTGCTAGAAATATCAGAAAAACAGGAAACAAGATTTTAATGATTTTGACACTTTTCATACAGTTATAATTAACTACTACTGAAATAATCAGTAACTTATGTAAAAGAATTGGGGCTAAATTGAAGAAATAAAGGTAAGAAATAAATATAATCTTTGTAATAGTTTTATATGGACTATTTCCAAAAGATCTATGAAATGAGGCTTTAAGTTAACTTTCCTTGCGGCGAGATGGGCAAAACCAGTGGTTGAGCGGAGTCGAAACCACCTTGTAATGTAAGTAAAATTGTTATTTATTTGGATATTAAAAGTTAGAAAAAAGAATATATCAAGGTCTTTTAACTTTGAAGCCCCTTCGACTCCGCTCAGGGACCACCTTCGACTCCGCTCAGGGACCACCTTCGACTCCGCTCAGGGACCACCTTCGAC
>CAYZNC010000183.1:0-12109 GCA_964478555.1 uncultured Bacteroidales bacterium
AGTAAATGCTGTCTGTTAGTTCTTTTCGCTGTCTTAGCAACTCATCCTTTAACTCCGTTCCCTGCTCAATACCCTGGGCAACTTCCATATATATGCAAATTATTGTGGATTAAGGCATTAAAGTACAAATATAAAAATAATTAAGGAGATACGAATCAATCATTAAAAAAATTCGCAGCCCAATATAATTTTTCACAACCTAATTTAAGGTTAAAGAAACACATACAATATTGTTTTTCAGATGCAGAACAAAAAATCAATCGAATATCTATGTAGTGAAAAGGCAATGCAAATGGAACCACAAGTTACACAAAAATTAATAAATTGAATTTGTTTCGTTCATTTCCACGCATGTTGCAATAATTTGAAAATCCGATTCTTTTTAACCCTGATCCCGGCAACTAGGTTACTTCAGCATTTCCCTGAAATTTTTCATCACTAACAACCTTAGTAAGCAACATTTTGCCATGCTGGTTTTTATTCATCCTCATGAAGTCTTTCAATTTGCCTACGATCCCTTTTGGTTGGTCGACCGGTTCCTCTATCCCTGACTGCATTTTTTTGTAATCTCGCCAGATCAAGTTTGCGAAATTCCTCCTCCGGCGTCGTTTCAATAATGTATTCTTTAACTTTTTCCGCAGAAAGACGGTTGTGTAACAGCCTTAAAACCTGATAAGTGCGAATTATGGGAGGTTTCCTCACAATAATAACCTCATCGATGTGGACATGATGGGATGGTTTAACCGGCATTTCATTGATGGTTACCTGCCCTTTTAAACATGCTTCGGCAGCTATTGTCCGTGTTTTGTAAATTCGCACGGCCCATAAATATTTGTCAATACGTAATTCCTGCTCTGGCATTATAATGTGAATTTATTGACAAAAATAATCAACGCAAATTATTATTTTTAAAGTCTGTTCCGAAAAAGTTTATACGTTTCTTATGAGATTTAGTTTTCCGGTTTTTTTATTGCTTTTATTATGCTCGCAACAACACAGTGTTGCAAATTGGTTTAATGTACATGGCAGACAGGATACGGTTAAAAGATACAGACAGGTTCAGCCAATGCCTCTTACTGCTCGCGATTCAGCCATATATAGAATGGTTGACAGCATGGAACAAGCTGAACAACATGCGAGAGAGACAAAACTATCCGAAGCTGCCATCTCTGGCAATATTACTTTATCTATATTTAATATCAACTACAGGAAAGTGCTGAATTATAATCCTTATGAAGGGGGTCGCCTTGGGCTGGGCCTCGCGACAAATCAGAAAGTGGCTTCGTTTTTTTCAGTGGGTGGTTATTTTTCTTATGGCCTTAAAGACAAAGACTGGAAATACGGATCGTTTATACAATTGTTTCCGCACTGGTACTCGGATACCCACTTTACAATCGGGTTCACTAAGGATGTTAAGGAAACGGGAGGATATTCATTCTTTCAGGATCATGTAATGGGCTCATCCGAATGGTTTCGAAGTCTGTTAATCCGGCAAATGGATCTGGTCCGTGAAAAAGAGGCTGAATTTAGTTTCCGGGCATTACGTTATCTCAAATTTAACTTCTATTTAACCCAAACGCATAAACAAGTTGCCCGCTACATTTATGAGTTCAAAGATCCGGAATACAGTGGACCTTTAAGTGAGTTTAATTTTACCGAAGCCGGAATGAATATTAAATTCGGGTATAACGAAAAGTTTATTAAAACAGCCGGTGGGCAAATGGTATCGCTTGGCACCAATTACCCCATGGTCTGGTTCAATCTTCGACGTGGTATTTATCTGCTAAACGGTGATTTTGTCTATACTAAATATGAAATAAAAATTTTAAAGAGCTTTTGCATCAAGCCTTTGGGTAAGTCTCAGGTAACTGTAGTTGCTGGCCTGGCCGATGGCAATGTCCCCTTAACTAATCTGTATAATGGACATGGGAGTTATGGCAGATTTTCCGTTGCAGCCGAAAACAGTTTTGCTACCATGCGGATGGATGAGTTCTTTTCGAGCGAGTTTGCCTCCTTATATTTTATGCAAAACTTTGGCAAAATAGTACAAGGTAATTCCTTCTTTGCTCCCGAGCTATGCTTTGCAACGAACGTAGGTTATGGGAGAATGAAAAACCCGCAATTTCACCAGCAATTTACGTTTAATACGTTGGAAAAAGGTTATTACGAATCGGGGATTTTGGTGATTAATCTGGTAAAATTAGGAATTACTGGATATGGGGCAGGCGTTTTTTACAGATATGGCCCATACACATATGCCAGAATAGCCAGTAATTTTGGATATAAGCTGGCATTGAATATTAGCTTGTGAGATGTTATTGATTACTTGCAATTATTGTTGTATTCTTCAACAATGGTCTTGAAATGCCCAACTGAATAAAACCCCGATAAAATCTTATTCACAACTTGAGGACAATCTGAAAAATAGGCTTTAAAAGCGACCTTAAATTTTTCGTCAATTTTATTGGTTGCTATGGAAAAATAATGTGCCCCATCATTAGAAGTAACCTCATTGTAGTATAGAATGTTGTCCGCAAATGGCGTTATAATAGATAGATTCTCTTCATAACTTTTTTTAAAAAGGTATGTAAAATCAGTATTACTTGGGATTCCCTCGCGTTCGAAAAGAATTATTTTGCCTTTTACGAGTAATTTTATAAAAGAATATGATTTTACAGTTTTGCTATTTGAACAGTGGCTTAGAAATGTTATCCCCTGTATTATAAAACCTTTAATATCTTTACCGGTAAGAACTTGAACGGCCTTATTATCGTCAAATTTTGCCAAAATGTATAAGTATAAATCTGCATTTAATTTATTTTTCTTTAAAAATATTTTACATTTTATAGTACCTGTATCATTAATAATAAGTCCATTGGTGAAATAATTAGAATCCAGTTTACTGATATTTTTTGTAATTTTATTGATATACAATTGATTCAGATCTTTGTTATTGTCCTTTGAAGTATAGTTATTGACTACTTTAAAGTTATCTTGTGCTTGTGAATGAATTGAAAAGCATAAGATGAAGATGATAAAAAGAATTCTCATGGTTAGTTTTTTGTTTTAAAGGTAATTTTTTTGCTTACATACGAACACTAGCATTAATAAAAAAAGATAATCCTGCAATGGATTGACTTAATTCTTTGGCTTAATAGGTATCCATAATTCTTCTTCCGAGGTGGGATCATTATTCTTATACTTTTCGCCCATGAGCGCAAAATGCGGTCTGTTGTCCAATAAGAACGCTGCGTTTGGCAACCAGGTTTCAAAGATATATTGGTAAGTTTTAGGACCTTCACTTGCAGGTCCTTTGTGTACGAAAACGGCATAAAGTCCGTTTGGAACCAGAAGTGATTCCATGTCAGCAGGAATTACATCGAAATCCTTCACTTCAATGGCAGCCCATTTTTCAAAAACTGCACCAGGATCGAAATGATCAAAAAAATGTGGTTGGTAAACTTCAACCGAATATAATTCCAAACCAATGTTGTTCGTAATGGTTTTTCGTAAAGGCATAAAGCTTTGCCATAATTGAAGCGTTTTATTATCAGAAAAGGACATTTCAATTCGCTTTCCCACTAATTTTTTTTCCGGTAAAGTTTCAATTCTGGGATGCATGTGTACCATGTTATAGGAGTGCAATTTACTATTTCCCGGCAATTTTAACCCTATTTTGTTTTTGAACTGTTTTCTTTAACTCTGAATTTTGTAATTCTCTCAATTAAATCCAATGGCATTGGCTTATCCAATGGAAATTGAACGGACCCTTTACCTTGTTTGTATTTTGAAAGCTCATCAGCAAATTCTTTATGACCAGTAGGCGTTGCATAAAAGCCGATGTGATTTTTGAATGCCGCAAAATATACCAATGGTTTTCCGTTCAATTTATATGCAGGCATTCCATAACTGATGCTTTCGCCCGCATCAGGTGCAGCTTGCCTGATCGTTTTTCGGACTTGTTTCAAAAGTTCCTGTGTCTCTTTTGGGAAGGTGCTGATGTATTCGTCAACATTGTTAAAAGTATTTCTCATCGTACTCGTTTATTATTTGAGATTGGTTTTTAAATATACATTTCTAAAAAGAACACCGAACCATTATACAATGTATGAAAGAAAATACTGTACCAAATTGTTCTGTAACGAAAACGTAAATAGCCTAAAAATAGGCCTATTGCTGCCAACCAGAGTATGGAAAAAAACGAAAAATGTAAAAAAGAAAATAAAATACAAGTAATTACAATGGTAGATTTTGGAGAAGTCAATTTTAACAAATGATTGAACAATATGCCTCGAAATAATAATTCTTCAATAAAACCGGGTAAAATAGAAACAAATAAGATTCCATAAAAATAAGGTTTGTTTGAAAATTTCCGGAATTCTTCGTAATAACTGGAGTCTTCTTTCCCTATAGCCACGTTCAAAAATCGGGCTAAATAAATCACTAATATTGCTAAAAGTGGTGCTACGATAACAATTTTAATGACCGGATTGAAATGAAAAGAAAATCTAAAAATTTTTACAAAGTTCCTGAAGTCAAGAATTGCAAATACAATGGTTGTTAATAATAATAATCCACTAAAAATGTATTCATGGATAAGTAATGAAAAATGTGAAACAAATGCGGTAGTTAAAGTCAGTAAAACGCAAAGAAATAAAATTAAGGTTTGAATAAAATACTTCTTGTTCTCATCATTATAATCAATCTTTCCGCCCCGGAGCTGGGTTCCGCATTCAGAGCAATAGGTGGTAGTATTGGGTACATTATCTTTAGCGCAATTGTAACACTTCATAATTTTTCAGCTACGAAATTTTGTATTTATATGCACCATAAGTAGCTCTGATGAAACCACCGATAAATATGATTTTAAAAATAATTCCCTGAAAAATTGATAAAGGTTCAAGAAATGCGTTTAACATAATCATTGCCACATACAAAAGCCCTCCGGTTAGGATAGCTGGAAAAGCTTTTTTGCTTGCCCACAGACCCAAGCCTGTGTATACTGCAACAAATATTAGATTAATTATTAATATCGCAACACCAGGTTCCTTAGCGTATTCGATGAAACCATAAATTAAGGTAAATACAGCAATAATAAACAACAGTATGCGGGCTTCTGCAATTCTTTTATGCACAATATCTTTTTCAAATTGAGTTAAGTTATATTGTCTGCTAAATAGTTTTTGTTCTTCAATGGTGCCTTGCAATGGATAACCACACGTTCCGCAAAATTTGTCAGATTCATTGTAAGCTATTTTACAACACTTGCATTTAAGTTCACTAGCGATCGTTTCCATGTTAGTTATTTTAGGTTTGACATAAAGTTAGTAATTTCTGTTAAACAAAAATTCAAGTTGTCATAATTCTTGAGTGTTTAAATTACTGCAATCTAAATTTATAGGCAATCATACCCGTTTGAAATTACGGCCCGTCAGGTCTTCTATTGAATTGGGCTAAAAGCGCAGCTTTTTTTTGCGGCTTACAAAATTGGTCTTCTTATTTTACAAATAACTTAGCTTCTTTAACCGTTATATCTTTTGCATATAGGGCACCTTCGGGTTCCTGCAGTTTGCTGCCTTGTTTTAAGGTGCCAGTGTCTAACGGACCAAAACCTATTGCTTCAATCAGTTTACTGATCGTTTGTTTAGCGTTGATATCGTCACTGGCAACTGGTATTACTTTCCTGTCTTCCATGGGAAAGGAATTATTACCATTTTCTGCCAGGTGCTTGTACCAGATTGTGTTAAAGGCTTTCACTATTTTTGCACCTGGAAATATTTTTACCACTTTATTACTGGAGATATCACCACCCAGATTGTAAATAGTACCGTCATCTTTATAAGGATTGGTGGTGTCTACCACAATTTTTCCTTCGGCTTTGAAAACCGGCAACGATTCAAGCGTCCTCCAATGAATGGAAACAATAATGATGTCACCAAAATTCAAGGTTTGTTCCAGCGCTAAAGGATGTACTTTTTCTCCTAACTCATCAACGAAATTCTTTAAGGAAGCGGGGCCTCTTGAATTGGTTAAAGCCACTTCATATCCGGCTTTTACCAATAAACGTGTAAGTGTTCCGCCAATTAAACCGGAACCAATGATGGCAATTTTCATATCTTCAGTATTAGTATTGTTATCAATTACAATACGATAACAATATTTGTACGGATCTGTTCACTGGCTACCTAGTGGCAAAAGCAGGGAAGCATTCCCCGATCAACATGGTTAATGACCCTTCGACTCCGCTCAGGGTCCGACTGTGACTCCACTCCCCAGGGGATTTCTATTATATGTGGGCTGTGTGGTGTACGAGCCGGTGGTTGAGCGGAGTCGAAACCTCCATATCAACCCCATTAAATACATGCATTCTGTTCCTTGCTGAAAGTTTCCTCTTTTATAATCTTTATGTTCCCTGCACGATCAATTTCCAATAAAAATCTATCAGTTTGAACCGGTAAACAATATCTAACCGTCTTAAAAGCAAGTATTTGAAATTCTCCATTAATTTCTTTTATACCATTATTTTGGTCGTTAAATTGAAAGTAATAACCTTTTAAATGAGCTATAAATAAAGCTTTATGTTTATTATCAATAGTGCCCAAAAATTCCTTCATTGCTTCAAGCGTAGTCAAAAATTTTACATCATTCCCTTTAACTGTCATCATAACATTATATGTGCAAAAGGTAGACCCGGCGTAAATGACACCACGACTATAGAATTTTACAGTATCTTTAAACGGGTTCGTTCCGAATGAAGAGATTTTATGGAAATGGATAGAATCGAAACAGGCATAATCCCTTAATTCATAGTAATCAAAATTAGACTGAGGGCTCAGTGAATCGTAAATATTTTGTTCCTGTATTGGCGTGAATCCTTGATTACTTATTTCATCTTTCCCACAGGAAAACAGAAGTGAAACAGCCAACAATACAAAAAGAAGGTTTTTCATTTGCTTTTAGTTTTAGGTAAGATGTTTTTTGTTCCTTAAGGTTGCTTAATCGCTAAATTTTTTTTCGTTCAGCTTACTCAAGCTTTTAATACTTGCCTTTAGGTAGCGGTTTATTAGAAACAATTTCTATAGTAGCAGTTTTAAGTCCTTCAGAAATAGCAGTTAAACGAATATCACCGATTTTTCCATTGGATTGTATTACAGCAAGAGCGAGACCGTTAAATGCATTGCGTTGTTTGCTTTTCATATTGGTTTTATCCTGCGGATTTCCATTGTCAGTACCGGCCAAAATACCTTCACCCTCGACCTTAAATTCAATCAGGTTATCGGCATCAGGCACAACCAATCCATTTTCGTCAATAACTTCTGCTTTCACATTGATGATTTCTTGTGCATCTGCGTTGAACTTTGTTCTATCAGCCGATAGACGGATGGCTTCGGGTTTGGATGTGGTGCGTATTTCTTCAGTAACTATTATTCCATCTTTTCTTGCGATTATCTTCAGTATACCTGGCTCGTAAGGCACATCCCATGTTAGATGTAAGTCTGCGGTGGTTGCATTGATAAATGGATGTGCATATTTATTCCATCCTCCCGAATTACCCTGTTGTGGAAATACTACCGATTTAATGCCAAAGGATTTACCATTCACAAAAAGTTCGGCACTATCGCAATTGGTATAGGCAATTACCTGAATAACCTGTCCTTCGTGGCCTTCCCAGTTCCAATGAGGAAAAAGATGCACCATAGGGTTACGGGTCCACTGACTTTGGTAAAAATAATAGCTGTCTTTAGGGAAACCACATAGATCAATAACTCCGGCATTCGAACTCTTATTTGGCCAATTGGCTTCACCCAGGTAATCGATGCCCGTCCACATGAAATCACCTATCACATAATCGTATGTGGAGGTAAACTTCCATAATTGCTCCGCACGAACCATGTTCGATCTGTAATCATTGGAACGGCCGGGTAGTGCTTCTTTATTTACCAGATTGTACTGACCCCGGATTCCCCGAGCGGAAACATTTTCTGTTCCAATCATTTTCCAATCAGGATGATCATGCCTGTCGACACTGTAGTATAATTCCCTGCGCTTAAGCCAGCGATCAACATAATTATATCCGACAATATCCTGATTTTCAAGAAAGGGTAATTTGGCGGGATAAACTTCATCTGCAATATGATCATTCGCAACCGTTACCGGTCTTGTAGGGTCCTCCATATGAAAAGTTTCAATTAATTTTTGCAGCACTTCAACTCCCGTATCCTTTCCCTGTTCCGGCACTTCATTTCCGGCACTCCAAATTACCACAGACGGGTGATTTCTATCTCGCCGTATCATGGAAATCAAGTCTGATTGTGAGCACTCATCAAAATACATGTGATATCCACAGGTTACGTCGCCTTTTGCAATTTTCCACTCATCAAAAGCTTCATCCATGACAAGGAATCCCATTTTATCGCAAAGGTCAAGAAACTCGGGAGCTGGTGGATTATGTGATGTTCTTATGGCGTTACAGCCCATTTCTTTTAACAATTGTAGTCGCCTTACCCAAGCCTGCTCTGGGACAGCAGCCCCCAGGCAACCTGCATCGTGATGCAGGCATACGCCATTCATTTTTACTTGCTTTCCATTTAGCAGAAATCCTTTATCCTTATCGTATGCAATTTCACGAATGCCAAAGGATGTGATTAGCAGGTCATTTATTTTTTTACCCTCTAAAATGGATGACTTAAGTGTATATAAATGTGGTGTTTCTGTGGACCACAATAAAGGCGCTGTTACTTTTAGCGTTTGTTCAACGGCAGTTGTACCTGAGGGCGAAATGGAAACAGGTACTTCAACCATGGCGATTTCTTTACCGGAATCATTTCTAATAACCGATCTCAAAATTATGGTTTTAGCGGTAGCAAGGGTGTTTTCAATGGAAGTTCGAACCAAGATGGTTGCAGACGCTGAATCAACCGAAGGAGTTGTTATATAAGTTCCCCATTGTGCTATATGTACCGGTTCAGCAATGTTTAACCATACATGGCGGTAAATTCCGGAACCGGAATACCAGCGGCTGTTCGGCTGAAGTGAATTATCTACCCTAACGGCTATGATATTTTCACCTTTTTTTATAAAAGGAGTGAGATCGTAATAGAAGCTTGTGTAGCCATAGACGTGTTTGCCCAAATGTTGCCCGTTGATCCAAACATCACTGTTCATATACACACCGTCGAACTGGATCCAGTAATTTTGATCTTTTTGAATTTTGGATATACTGAAATGTTTTCGGTACCACCCTATTCCAGCAGGAAGATAACCACCGTGGCCATTAGTTGTGGCATCTTCTTTAAATTCGCCTTCGATACTCCAGTCATGAGGAAGATTAAGTGTTCGCCACTGGCTATCGTCGAAGTTTTGCTTTTCTGCATCCTTTATGTCCGATAGTATAAACTTCCAATTATCATCCATGAGTAAATGTTGACGCGGGCCCCCTTTAGTGTACAAGATATTACTAGAAAGAATGAATGAGAGGGCCAGACTGAGGATGAGAAAAATTATTTTCATAGGTGGTTATTTTCTTACATAAAACAATTCATCATTGAAATTGATCTTCAGAGCTAAAAGCTACGCAGAAAATTAATATCAATTCTGGTTAATTCAAAATGGAGGAGCTAATACAAACCTAAGTTGGCCCCAAACCCCACATGTAACCCCAAACCCCTTGAAGGAAAGGGCTTTCAGTTTCCCATAACTAATAAATTTCCAAATAATAGTAGAATCTTCAAACGAAACTAAGCCCTCCTGTTTTAGGAGAGCCTTTCCACTGGCGGAGTTGGGAGGTCCAATCTTGGGGTTTGGAGGTCAATTCTGCCCATTGAATCACCCATCCTTCCAAAAAGCCAGCCCTCAAGGGTTTTCAAAACCTTTGAGGGCTTTATCAAATTCTTCAAGAATTAAATAAAATGAATTTAACATGCTTATGGTCTAATTTCCACAGGCATTACAAATTGTTCTTTCACAGCGTTTCCACCTTGTTTACCCGGCTTCCAGAGCGGGCTGTTTTTGAGAATACGAATAATCTCATTATCAATGTCGGGATGCACACTTCGCAGGATTTTAATATCGGTTATTTTGCCATTTGTATCCACCGCAAACTGTACCAGCAGTCTGCCTGAAATCTTAGCACCTTTAAGTGATGCGGGATATTTGAATTGGCTCAGTACATACTGTTTGAATGTGTTCATGTCCTTTCCCCGAAAAGTTGCGGATTCTTCTTTTAATGCAAACACATGCTCTGGCTCTGCCCTCTCATCGAAATCTTTTTTATCTTCAGTAGTTACTTCATAGTTAAAAGATTGAGATCTGATAGATGGAGCAGCCATGGATTTGGATTTATTAAGTCCCGAATTGCCTCCAACTGCAAAGTTGCTTACTCCCTGTGGCAATGGTAAAGGTTGTTTTACGGTGATTGACTGCCCGGTTGTGTTGCGAACCTCTGAGTCAACAGCAATAAAGGAGGTATAGGCAGTTAAGAGATTATACTTTAAACCTAACCTGGTGATTTCATCAGATAGTTTTTTGTCGTTACCATCGGTTTTGGTATAATCATCGAGCATTTGGATGCGTTTGCGAGCCCATAGATAGCGAAGGGCTGAATTTTTTTCCGAAAGCTCAGCGGTATTGATCTTAATTTCAGCTGAATATTTTTTCTCACCGATATTACCATTAAGCATTATCTTACCTGAAGGGGTTCCTTTCCATTTACCATAGACGATGACCGGTCTTTCGGCAAACAAATCCGGCACAGTTAAAGGTTCAACATCGTATACATCGAATCCTGAATAATCGACGGATATATTGGTAAGCACATGCGATTCGATATAGGTTCGAAACTTTTGAGCTGTGGATTCAGCATTACCTTCGCTTTCTACAACAAAAGGCTCTCCTGCCCCGGCATGGGCTAATCCTTCTATGAGGAAGCGATTAACACTGGTGCCGATACCAAAGGCAAAGAAGTTGGCTTTACCCAGATTTTTGCGAACGAGGTCAAATGCATCTTTTTCAATATCCACATATCCATCGGTGAGAATAACAAAGGTACGGGCGAAATTTTCCGTGCCTTTTAACGACAATGCTTTTTGAAGAGCCGGGAGTAATTCAGTGCCACCGCCACCTTGTTGTGCATCGATAAACCGGATGGCTTTACTTACATTTTCCTTATTTGCTGCAAGCGATTGTTCGGCCATCAGGTTAGAGGCTCCGGCAAACAGAATAACATTGAAACGATCGGTAGGTTTTAACTTACCAATAAGATCGCGAAGCACTTTCTTGGAAATTTCGAGTGGAAAACCATTCATGGAGCCACTGACATCGACAATAAAAACATACTCGCGCGGAGGTATGTTGTTTGCGGAAACTCTTTGCGGAGGCTGCATCATAGCAAGGAAAAAGTTTTCCTCACTCCCTTTGAATAATAGCAAACCCGATTGAATGGCATCGCCTTTCAATCGGTATTGTAAAATAACATCGCGGTTGCCTTCATGGTCGCTTCCTGGTTTAAGGGTTGCTACCACCTTATCGGCACTTTGATATTGAATATCCATATCGTGCGATGTACAACGAACATCCTTTACGGGCATTCCTGCATTCAGATTAACTTTGATATCAAATGTATACATGGGTTTCTCACCTTCCTGAGTGTAGGGATTGGATACCCATTTGTTATTTTCAGCAGCAGTTTCAGCAGGTTGATTCGAATAGCGGGGACCAACCACCGTAGGATACACGAATTCATAGATTCCATTTTCAGGCACCAATAATTCAGTATAACACATTTCAACTTTGATTAAATCGCCAGGCATGATATTAGCCACGTTCATCTGAAAGACATTGGGTCGTTGCTGTTCCAGTAAAGAAGCGCTTTTACCTTGGTGTTTGGCTTCCTCATATTCCTGGCGAGCCTGGTTGCGTTCTTTAATCACTGCCTTAATAACACGATCGCCAATGGTCATGGTCATTTTATAAACTGCTGCACGGGTCGACGCCGGAAATACATAAATAGCTTCGATAGGCGTTTTCCCTTCGTTCTTGTATTCCTGGGTCACTTTCACATCGGCAATGATGCTGGCAATGTCAACTTCAGCTTTGGTAGATTTTAAAGGTA
>CAYZNC010000184.1:0-12104 GCA_964478555.1 uncultured Bacteroidales bacterium
AGCATTTGCTAAAGGTTTCGAAGTTTCATTAAAAATATTAACAATCTCAATTCTTTATCAAATATTTTTCCGGATGTTAGATTTTTTAATAAACTTTGAGAAAAAAATAAAATGCAAATTACGGCTAAATTAATCCAGATACTTCCCCTGCAATCAGGAACCGGGAAAAACGGTCAGTGGAAGAAACAAGATATCATTGTAGAAACAGAAGGTCAATATCCCAAGAAAGTTTGCGTTTCCATTTGGGGCGACAAAATTGATGAAAAGCAATTACAGATTAACAACACGCTTAAACTGGAGTTTGAAGTAGAAAGCCGCGAATTCAATGGCAAATGGTACACTGATGTAAAGGCCTGGAAAATAGACGTAGCTGGTTCTACATCTTCTGCCTCATCAAAAGTGCAAGAAAAACCGGAACCCGATTTTCTGGATACTGCTCCAATGCCAACGGAAGATGATCTGCCTTTCTAAATCACACAGAAAGCTAATCCTTCACGCAGCGGACACTGAGACCTAAGGCTTTAAAATCATAAACATTCCTTGCATTGGCAAAGTATTCGTACAAACGTTCACTCCAGGAGTACATTTCAAAGCTCTGGGTTGTTGTCCACCAGTATCCATTGCTACCCCTGGCATGGAATGTTCCGTCCATGTAATGACGGTAGCCACCGGGTAAAGCCAAAAAATTGTATTTACCTTTTGAACCAACATTCGGATACAACCAGTGACCCGTTCCTGCTTCTTTAAGTTTACCAGCTGCAATGGTATCACCACCTAAATAAGATACTAATGTTTCCAGCTCTTCAAAAGTTGGTATATGCCAACCTTTGGGAGCAATACCCCGGCTGTCTGTTATAGCATACCAGTTATATAACAAGCCATAAACAGTGGTATTTTGTGGATTATTTTCATAGTTACAATACGTGCCCGTTGGTAAATAGCACCATTGAACCGTATCCTTTACATTGGGGATTATATCTCCATTCCTGTATTTGGTTACTTTCAGATTTTCGGCCATCCAAACCTGCGTGCCTATGGTCACCGTGTGGTAGATATTTCCGTCAACATCTGTTATAGTCGCAGGATTCTTACTTTTACAACCATTAATACACAGTGTAAACCCGCCAATAATCACAAAAATTATCAAAATCCCTTTCATTCTATAATTATTATTCCTGAATCTACTTGCATTCAGGATATTCATTTACAATTTGTTCTTATTTCTGTCAATGCCACAGTGTTTCCCATACTTGCAGATTCATGCAAATCTTCACAAGCTTTTATTTTATTCCCCATATGATGATAAGCCATTCCACGATAATAATAGGCTTCAGCATTTGGTTGTAATTGAATTGATTCGTCTAAATCCTGAATTGCTCCTTGATAATCCATAAGACTATTTTTGGCAATTGCCCGATACAAGTAAACAAGAAAACTACCCGAATTCAGTGTTACCGCTTTATTAAATTCTTTGAGGGAACGTGTTGGGTCACCTGAATTTAATTCGACTACACCTTTGTTGATATATAATTCCGCACTTAGCGAATCCAGTTGAGACGCATGATCTAAATCAGCCCGTGCCCCCCCAAAATCTTTTAGTTCAATTTTCAAAACAGCCCTGTTTAGGAAACCCTCATAGGATTTGTTGTATGACAAGGCGGTGTTAAAATCACTCAGCGCTCCCGACATATTATTCATGGCTTGTTTCACTTGCCCCTTCCCAATATAAGCTTTACTGTTTTGGGGATCGCTTTTTAATACAAATTCAAAATTCTTTAAAGCTTCTACATAATTACCTGTCTGATAGAAAATACCTCCTTTGTTAATAAAAGGTCCGGTGCTTAAAGGGTCGAGTTGAATCGCTTTGTCCAAATCTTCCATCGAACCTTGCATATCGTTCAGTTCAATTTTTAAAACCGCTCTGTCCAAATATGCATCGTATGAAGGCAGTTGATTTATGGAGGTATTGAAATCTTCCATGGCCCCCTGGTAATCTTTTAAGGCTTGTTTTACCCTGGCCTTCCCTATATATGCTTTGCTTAAGGCTTTGTTACCGTGTGACCGGATTTGCAGTATCTTGTTATAGTTCTCCAAAGCCATGCTGTAGTTACCACGATCGAAATAAACATTGCCCAGGTTTTGGAATCCCCTGTCGTTATTTACAGGATAATTTTGCAGTGCATCACTCCAAAGAGTCATGCTGTCCTTCCATACGCCAACCCGCTGATATGTTTTTATTCCCAGGATCAAAAAGTATATCATCATGATCGAGAATACAAAAGTCCTTAAAATTTTACCTTTCTGCCAAAGCACATGGCCGTAAAATCCCGCAATTATAAAAAACCCGATGGAAGACAAATAAACATACCTGTCGGCCATAAAGGCATCTCCTACCGGCAACCACTGAATAACAATGCTGATATTAACGATGAAAAACAACATCCCAAATACGGTGATCTTACTATTCCGGAAATACCGCCAAATGATAAACCACAAGGTAAAAAACAGAAAAATACCGACATAAAATTTAAGTGGTAAAAATACCCCCGTTACCACCGGATAGGGATAAAAAGCTGACAAATGATAGGGATAACAAAGCTTTATAAGGTACTGTACAAACCCGAAGCAACCAATAGCAAACTGATTGAGCCATATGAAATGGTGTTCTATACGAATAGCATCCCCCGCATGTTGTGCACGAATAGCAATATAACCAAACACCAATGATAACAGAAGATAAGGCAATTTTTCCAGGAGATTTTTTTTTGACCATAAAGGATGTCCTGCCACATAGTCTATTAATATAATACAAACCGCAAGAGGAACGGCCATACCCTTGGAAAGCAGCGAAAGGACAAAAAACACCATAGAAAGCATGTAAGTTTTCCAGGATTTGTTTTGCAGATACTTGAGATACCAAATAATGGATAATAGAAAGAAAAAAGCATAAAGGAGGTTTTTTCGTTCCGAAACCCATGCTACAGACTCCACCTGAAATGTATGGATACCAAATAAAGCTGCTGTAATAAGCGCAACAAGACTATATGAATGATCCGATGAAGTATTAAGTTGCAATAGTCTTTTGGTAAAACAATACACCAAATAGACATTTGATAAATGTAACAACAGATTAGTAAGCTGGTATGGCCATGGCTTGATACCCCCGAGCTTGAAATTCAAAGCCAGCGATAACATCGTTAATGGATGGTAGTTTCCGGCATAAAAAGTTGTAAAAATAGCCTTCAGCTTATGGATCGATAATGTTTTCAGGTAAGGATTGCTGAGGATATATAGTTCATCATCCCAATTGGTGAATTGATTGTTAAATGTGGGAATATAAATAATTGCTGTAACTATCAACATGACAAAAAGCAATCTATCAGTTTGCTTTTGCGTGAAAGAAACAGGAAGAGGGGAAGTTATCCTGCCTGTGGTTGTGTTCACTTTTGTTTTAAAAATAGTCAGCAATGAATTTATCATTTACAATTTTTAAGAATTTCGGTATGTGCAATCGCAAATCCCATAGATTCTGATTGATGAAAGTCCTCACACGCTTCTGCTTTATATCCAAGCTGTATTTTAGCTAAGCCACGGTAATAAAACGCTTCGGCATTGGTGTGTATGTGAATCGATTTGTCTAAATCGGCAACCGCTTCTTTATATGCTGCAAGGTTAATCTCTGCAAAACCTCTGCATAAGTAAGCCCTGAAATCATCTGCTTTTACATCTATTGCATTATTGAATTCTTTTACGGCTCTCATGGCATTACCTGTGTTCATCTCAATAACTCCGAAATTGATATATGCTTCCGGTTTTAATGGATCAATTTGAGAGGCCAGACTTAAATCGCGGCGAGCACCCTCGAAATCTTTGAGCGCCATTTTTAACACAGCCCTGTCGAGATAACCATCATACGAATGTTCAATGGATAATGCCGCATCGAAATCAGACATCGCACCTGGCAAATCATTCATCGCTTGTTTTAGAAGTCCTGTGCCCAAAATAGCCCGGTGATTTTGAGGATCCAGTTGTAATGCCTGGTTATAATTTTGCGTTGCTTCCGTAAAGTTTCCCAACTGACAAAAGATAGCGCCGCGGTTGTTATAGGCTTCTATTCGTATGGGGTCCATCTCTATGGCTTTATTCAGATCGACCATGGCATCAGCCAAAGCTCCTGATGCTATTTTCAAAACAGCCCTGTCATAAAATCCTTCAAATGAGGGATAACATGAAACTGAGGCATTATAATCATCCAGAGCACCTTGTAAGTCATTCAGCACTTGTTTAACCTGCCCACTCCCCACATATGCTTTGCTATAAGCAGACTTATTCTGCAAGTGCATTTTCAGAATCCGGTTGTAGTATTGTAATGCTTTGGTATAGTCCCCCGTTTCATACGAAATGTTTCCCAGGTTTTGAAGTGCCCTGTCGTTATTTTCCGGATAATTTGTTAAGGCATCACTCCAAAGCGTTTTACTGTCCTTCCAAACACTTATACGGTTAACTGTTTTCAAACCTAGTAACATAGCGTAACCGATGATGACAGATAAAGTTATCGTTCTATAAAGCATGTTTTTCTGCCACAAAATACTGCCGACATAACCAAGTATAAGAAAAAATCCTATGGAAGCTACATACACATAACGATCGGACATGATGGCATCACCAACCGGTAATAATTGAATGACAATACTGATATTTACCATAAAGAACAGCGCCCCAAAAATAATAACCTTATGGACCCTGCAATATTTCCAAAGAACGATCAATAATGACAATATCAACACGATGTACATATAGAATTTAACAGGAAGGAATGCTTCGGTTTTTACCGGGTAAGGATAGAAGGCAGATAAATGATGAGGAAAGCAAAGTTTTATTAAATATTCGATAAAACCGTAGCTGGCAATTGCAATCCGGTCGAACGGCATAAAATTATTGTCTTCTCTTATGGCATCGACAGAATGCTGTGCAATGATAGCAATATTTCCAAATAGTAAGGCTAGCGCAAAGAATGGTATTTTTTCAAGGATCACCTTTCGTGATAAAAGATTTCGGCCTGCAACATAGTCAATGAGAACGATACATATGGAAAGTGGCACGGCCATTCCCTTTGAGAGCAGTGACAAAATAAAAAAGACAATGGAAAGCATATAAAATTTAAAGGCTTTCTGATCAAGATATTTTAGATAAGTAATAAGAGATAAAAGAAAGAAAAAAGTATACAGCACATTTTTACGTTCCGATATCCATGCTACTGACTCAACCTGTAAGGTATGCACACCAAATAAAAGAGCGGCGGTTAATGCAATAGCGGAATTGTTTAACGATAAAGAAATTTGAGACAATAATGATTTTATGAAAACATACACCAGCCATGTATTTCCGAGATGAAAAATAAGGTTGGTGAGTTGGTAAATCCATGGATGTAACCCACCCATCTTATAGTTGACAGCTAATGATAAAAGGGTTAAAGGGTGATAATTACCTGAATAAAATACAGTGCAAATAGTTTTAAAAGATTTAAACGAAAGATTTCTTAAGTATGGATTATGCGTTATATATATTTCATCCCAATTAGTGAGGCCATTGGCAAACATTGGTAAATAAACAATTGCAGTAATGCCAAGTATAACAAATAATAAAACCTTATTTTGCCTGAGAAGCGCTAAAATCGTAGAATAAGGTTTATCATCAATTTGAATTTCAGACATAGATTAATCTTTTACACACCGTACGCTTATGCCACTTGATTTATCGATATAATTTCTGAATAAACATGAATCATTAAAACTTATAACGTTAATCCAGGCACTGGTATCTTTCTCATTATAGAACCACCAGAAACCATTGCGACCTATAAGATGGTAATTCCCGTTGAAGCTGTTTCGATATCCCGAAGGAAGAGCCGTGTATCCAAATTTATTGGTTGCTCCTGAATTTGGAGTGAGCCAATGTGTCGTTCCTGTTTCTTTCAAATTAGCACCGGCAACATTTTGCCCACCTAAAAAATTAATCAGCGTTTTTATCTCCTTGCTGTTGGGTACATGCCACCCCTGTGGGGCAAGAGCCCTGTCATCATTTAAAGTATACCAGTTATACAAATGACCATAAACAAAAGCATTCGTGTCTTCATTGTTATAGTTGCAATAAGCCCCTGTTTTTGCAGAACTCCAGTTTATATTACTGATAATTTTAGGAATCGGATCACCATTGCGATACCTGGTAACCTTCAGATTTTCGGCCATCCATACCTGAGACCCGATGGTTACTGTATGATAAACATTGCCGTCTACGTCAGTAACTGTTGCTGGAACATTACGATGACAACCGCCAAACAACAATAGAAAAACAAGGACATAAATAGCTCCATACACGACATTCAACACAATCTTGAAATTCCTGATCATAAATTTATGTTTCTATTTTACCGTAAAATTTGAAGATTGTGACCTGACTTTAAACATCTTGTAATTTCCTGAAGACCAATAATATATTGTACATTTTTGTTCCAATGCCATAAGCGCAATGCCATTGGATTGAAGTACCAATGATTGTTCTTTGTTATCCACCAGGCAATCGATACGTCCCGGAGGTTCAACGGCTAGTCCAAATTGAAGACTTTTCGGACCCATCAAGGTTTCTTTAAAATCTTCGGCAATCCAAGGCGTAAAAGAGTTCCCCGCACTTGTAAGAATAACCAGTTTTAAGGAATTTTCATGTTTCAGTATAAAAGCATAATCCGCTGCCTGATCGTCATTAAAATCAGTGGTTACAAAATATGGTATTTGAGTCTTATCATAAAATGACCACCAGGCTTTTATGTAATCAGCAGTATCAGGAATAATCCACTCCGCAAAATTTTTTGTTAAATAGTCTTTAACCGTTTGAGGAATTAAATCTTTGGGTGAATTCACTGCTTCCTGGACTACATCAGGGTTGGCATTCGCTGTGGAATTTGAATTTGGCCTTCCACATCCTAACATTGAAAAAAAGAAAATGATGGATAGAATTCTCATATACAAGATAGTAATTAAAGCTTGTTTTTATGTTAAAGGCAAAGATCAGAACGCTCAAATATAAAAAATACTACCTGCAGCGCAGGTAGTATTATGTAACTAAATTTATAAGATTTGATTTATCTTAAAGCGTATTACCGGTAGAAACACTATGAGAACCAGTTAACGTAATCCCAAGACCATGAACATTGCAATTTTGAATGGTGTTATAATCTCCGCCTGAAGTTTCGCTAACTCCTTTAGCAACACCACTAATATCCAATCCTTTTATTAAATTGTGATTCGTTGTTTCTGAAAAACGAACACCGGCATCTGCACCACAATTGTGGATGTGACCTCCCAATACCTGGCTATTTACACAGTTTTGTAGTAGAATACCATGACTGCTGCAACCGTCTGCATTAAGCGTGCTAATAGTTGTACCATTACTGCTGGTGCAACTGAAGAAACCACGACCGCATTTGTTTGAAGTAACAGTACCAACCTTTACAGGACCATTGGTATTAGCTACGCGAAAACCCGCATAACCTCCACCATAATCGCAAGAAGTTGCAGTACAAGTTCCTACAGTTTGCGTTCCGGTACATCCATTCAGACAAATACCACAAGCACCCATATTGGTAGCAGTTAAAGAACTAATGCTAAGGTTATTAACACCATAAGTTTCAAGGCCCATACTCTGGTCAGCTGTTGAACCGGATGCATTTACCGTACCAACGGTGAGGTTACTTGCTGCAGCTGTGGAATTGTCAAAACGGAAAGCTGGGCAAAGGCAAGAAGCTGTTACCGTGCAACTTTGTACGTTCATTCCACTACAACCCTGAAACCAAATACCATAACGAACTCTACCAGCAATGATTAAATTCTTTACGGCAACACTACTTTTTCTGTCAGCCCTGATGGGCACAATAAGATCATCGCCACTATTACCTGTAATGGTATGACCAGCTCCATCAACCGTAATACTGTTCTTAAGCGTAATAGATTTAACAACGCCACCACTAGCTCCGGAGCTTCCTGAATTTAAAATACTCAATGTACCAGAACTCATGTTGGTGATACATGTATTTGCTGCTGTAAACATGTCAGTTCCAGTGTAAACAACAACACCGTCAACCTTACCGGTCCAGGTACTGCCAGATAGTGAAATTTGGCCACTGGTACCAGCTTTTAAAAGGGATTTCCCCGGAAGAATGTCTTTGTCTTTACTGCAACTAATGATAATAATAGATGCAATAATACCCACGCCCAAAATGAGCATACCTAATGAAAATTTAGATTTTTTCATAAAAAAGTTAGTTATTAGTTAATTAATTGATAAAAATAAAACTTAGTTAAAAAATGCTTAACAAGTTATGCTGATATAAAAAAATAAATGCTAATCCTGATTATATGTTTATCTTTTTTTTCTTCAAATTTCTCTAACAAGCGGCTAACTTTTTTCTTCTAAAACATTGGTTATGTGAATACTAAATAATCAATATTTCCTCAGAAATCTAAATAAACCATAAAAAAAATTCATTTGCAAGTTTTTTTCATCAAAAAAAATCACTTGCCGGAAGCAATTTATTTAACTTGTAAAGTTCTTGAATTAAAACAAAATTGCTAAAAACGAAAAAAAAATTATATCCATTCGGTACACACCTGAAATACCCTGGCATTATCCTCGTCAACCCCCTCGATATAGGTGATGTATGGATTTTTAGAAATTAATCCCTCCGCTATTTTAATACGATCTCCAAACTTAGATTCCTTCAAAAAATTTATTTGCAGCGAACCTATCTTCTTTTCTAAAAAGAGCTTTTCAGGAAAACTATCTAATACAAATTCTATGTATTTTACATTGTTAACGTGTTGATTAATATCGATATCATTGTAGCCGGTGGTGATTTCTTTTACAGGCGATAAGACTTCTGTTTCTGTAATTTTTTCCAACACTTCCGGAATGGCAGGAGCAATTTCAAAAGTTGGTATATTTTCCAGGACAATTTCAGGTCGAACGGGACGCAATGTTTTTTTACTCATTACTAGCCAGGATGTTGTGGCTATGCCTATTTCGCGATGATTGGCATCATATAACCTGAAGTCGCGTAAAGCAAATAGCTTACTTATCCCTTTTGGCCAGGTTTCAACTATTATGGACTCGCCCGCTTTTACATAATCTTTCATAATAATTTTTGCCCTCGATAACACCCAGAATAATTCTGCCTTTTGCATTTGTTCATACCCAAAGCCAAGGTTTGCAGCATGTACAGAGGCTGATTCCTGCATATAATTAAAGATGGAACTGATCTTAACTGTATTTTTAAAATCAGCTTCATAGGATCGTATTGGGTACGTTTCTTTGTAAGACATGGTGGCAGATTATTATATGAATGTTTAATTTACCGGTTTCGACTCCGCTCAACCACCGCAAAATATTAATTTTTTGACACATTGACAATTTGCAATTCTTTTTTACGTAATTACTAAAAATTTGCCGATACCGTATGACCCAATCACGTTTAAGAAAACCCATCGATTATGAAACTGATAGGGTATGCCAACTTGGCTACTTTTGTTTAATCAAACACTTAACAAAATTAACTAATTTTAACAAACCTATAGACCTCTGATTTAAAGCCATCTTATAAATACCTCTGAAGTTCTCTCCGAATACTGGCATTTACTTTGATACAATGATACCGGAAAAAAGTTTAGTTTTGTATGCAGTCCAACATCCGTTAGAAGCTTAAATTGAAAAGTTGTGTGGTGATAGGCTGATACATTGAGCAAAGAGAAAACGTATTATATAATTTTTAAGCGATAAACTTATGTTGGAAATGCAAAAATTTGTTCTTCAGCGAGTATGTGATGATGCTGTATTGTTTAAAAAAGAGTTGATCAAGTCATTAAAATGGCTTAGCTCCCCCGATATAGAGCAGCTTAAACAATGGGTATGGCTTGAGTTTGGAAAAATACATGGCGACGTTATCAGCGAAGTAATAGGGGTTTGAAAGTTTAATAATTAAGACTTTACACCCCGGTCAACGGGCGAATGGGCTCTGCTATTTTTTCGACCTCCCAAAAGGGTGTCTAAAAAGAGAAAAAAACATCATTTATTTTCCTTTGTGTTCATTGTGATTTCCTTTGTGTTCATTGTGGTTCAATAAAATACATTTTACCACAAAGGCGCTCTAAGGGATGTACCAAGTCCCTAAAAATACTTTTTAGACACCCTCCTTGATTATTTAATTTAACCTTATTTTTTCATTTCAACCTTAGTAAAACATAACACTCATGAGACTACCTTATTACCTTATTTAAAGTAAAGAACCCTAAAATAAGCTAATAAGGTTTATCTACACATTATCAAGATATTCTACTAAGGTAAAAAAAGAAATAAGGTTTTTTATAATAAATTAAATAGTAGCATTACAATCCAAATATACCATTCCCAATTTCTTAAACCTCCCCTGACAAACTTTATACCTGATATTTTTGTTTACTTCATAGTAATAAATCAGGCTTTTACACGTTAAAATTATTTTGAATAAAAGCCTTTCCATTTTTAAATGATATAAACACAAAAACCTATGAAAAGAATAAATTTGATCCTATTGATTATGTTATCCTTTAATGGATTTATGTTTTCTCAAACAATCCCTAAATTTAAACTAACCAAAGACGGTATTAAACCGGTAGTCATCTCGTTCGATACAAGTTATAATGCACATGTTATTTATACAAAAGTAAAAGAATGGCTGAATTCGAATAATAAACATCCGGAATCGGTAATACGGGTAGATACTGAAAATGCGTTAATAAAATTTAGTCTTTATAAAGATAAAGCCTGGAAACTTAAAACCAATGGCACAGACATCTGGAACGAAATGCAATATACCTTCACGGTCGATATAAAGAAAGCAAAGTGCCGGGTCACATTTTCAACGGACGAGGTACGATATAAAGTGTGGTATAATAAAGATGGAAGCTTAAATAAGAAGTTTAAAGATTCTGAAGCTTCCTTTGAAAGTACCGTTAATGAAACCTTGACATCGTTATACAATTACCTTAAAAATACCAAGAAAAAAACAACGGATGACTGGTAACATATTGCGTAAAATTAATCAGTTTGAAAAAGATTATTAAAACAAAAAAACATCTGTTTTGTTATTAAGCACATAATCAGATCAAATATTGATTATGGAAAAGGTTAGCGTTGAAACTCCGTTTTTTATCCACTGTTGTTCCACTAAAGGACTTTAAATGAATACACCAGTTGAATTTGGGCTAGCTATAAGCAATTCACATCCTTCTGGCACTGGAAGCTTTACCTACGAAGGATCATTCAAAATCGTCGTTCAAAACCTTGCTTTTAACAAGCAGGTATCGATATGGGCGCAAGTTGGTGCAGTTTGGAAAGACATCTTCGCAAGCTTTGCCCACGCACTTCCTGGAAATCTTGAGCTATGGATTGCGCCAGCAAGCGATAGCGAAGGTCAGTTCGTAGCTAAATGCACAATGAACGGAACAACCTTCTGGGATAACAATAATGGAATAAACTACAAATTTCCACAGGTTTTTGACGATTTCGCAGTATTGTCAGGAAAAGATTTTCCGGTGGTTTTGGGGTCTGCGAGCTTGTTTAGTAACAACCTTCACATTGATTTGGGTGTACAAAATCTCGACTTTACGAAAGTTGTAGGTATAGTTTTCACTCCTAACAATTGGATTACGGTACAAACCGCCCTCGCTCATTGGGATCACAATATGCCGAGTGGTCTTGAAGTATGGGTTGTTGATGCACCCGTGGGCTCAGCAACTCAAATACAATTTGCGGCTTTCTATCGTGTTCTTGGAAACGAATTTTGGGACAATAATTTCACACTTAACTATACGATAACACCCACAACCTCTCCGCAATGGGGCAATTAGCAAAGTTACTTGGGTACAATACTGCTCGGCGAATTAAAAATTTAATACAATAAGTTTTTAAAAAAGCTAATATAAAAATAGCTATCCGGAAATCTCTACATATTGCGCGTTTCAATCGTAGAGTTCTACTTATAAAATATAAAGGTAAGGCAGATTTGTTGTTAACTA
>CAYZNC010000185.1:0-2508 GCA_964478555.1 uncultured Bacteroidales bacterium
ATAAGCTCTGCCACGAATACAATTAACATCAAAGGATTACCCGATGTTAAATTCGCTACAACTTTTACGGTTTGTAAGGACAGCAACCCATTTGCTCTTTCAGGAGGAACTCCCTTGGGAGGAGGTTATTCAGCTACTGCCGGCGTTAGCAATAACCAATTTAACTCCAGTGCCGGATCACAAACGATAACCTATACCTATACCGACCCTACAACAAATTGTTCCAATGCAAAAACTTCTACAGTTACGGTATTGGATAGAAATAAACCCGTTGCACCTGCTTTTGATTATGTGCCCATTATGTGTAAGAACACCAGCCAAACAATAAAGATTACAAACCAGGGCACAAATGCTATTCAATGGTATGATGTTAATAATAACTTATTGCCAGCTACGGCTTCAACTTACGCAATCGATGCTCAGGATTTAACACTGAATGCCAAATTTACAGATGGTACATGTTTGTCCGAAATGTCTAATGTAACTATTTTCGTAAATAAAGTAAAAGCAGACTTTTCTCTTTCCCAGGCAGCTGTTAAACAAGGAGGTACGGCCACGGTCACGAATCTGAGTACTGATGCATCGACCTACAAGTGGGTAATGAGTGGTGACGTAGTTGAACAAACGCTAGCAACAACAACACCGACTTTCAATTTTAATATTCTGGGCGCCAAAAATATTAAATTAGTGGCTACCAGTGGTGGTTGTAGCGATTCCATTACCAAACCCGGCATTATTACAGTTACGGCTACAGGACAATCGGGCATTGTAAATTCTAAAGCCTCTAATGTCAAGGTTTATCCCAATCCGGTAAGGGAAGTTATCAATATCGATCTTACCGGTCAGAATGCAACCGCTTCAATTGCAATATACAATATGGTTGGAATAAAGCTGGCAGAAAAGCAAATCAAGTCCGCTAATGGCATCGAAGTAATAAATGTGTCGAACTTACCTTCAGGAACTTATTTGATGGTAGTGACCATGAATGACGAAACATTGACTTTTAAACTTAATAAGGAATAAACCATGCAAGCTAAAAAAACACCCGGAGCCCAAATCTCCGGGTGTTTTTTTTAATCAATTTAGTGCCCATTGTGGTTAAGAAAAAAGAAACCACGATGAACACAAAGAAGGCACAAAGTGCACGATGAATTCAAATCCTAGTGCCCATTGTGTAAACATTGTGCCCATTGTGGTTAAGAAAAAAGAAACCACTAAGCCCACAAAGTAACTTAAAATCACCCGTTCAACACATACTTATCTTTACCTATTTCCACCAAAAACCTTGAAGGCAGATGAAAGAAAGCATCATAGCTTGCTATATTTCTGGGAAATGTAACGTATAGCTCTTCTTTGGCGCGACTGCAGGCAACATAAAATAACCGGCGTTCCTCTTCCATTTCTTCGATATTAGTGGCCCTGTTTGAGGGGAACATACCATCTAAAGCATGCGGGATAAATACAGCATACCATTCCAGTCCTTTGGCCGAATGTACTGTACTTACCGTTATTTTGCCCTTTTCCTCGCCTTCGTCGATGAGTGGGGTGTTCTGATCGGCAACTCTTTTGGAGGGCGGGTCGAGCGCGAAATCACTCAGAAAGTTATCAAGCGATTTATATTTCTTCGATAAATCGATCAGTACTTCTACATCCTGCATCCTTGCCAAATAATCATCTTCCCTAGCTTTAAGCATAGGTGCATAATAATCCCTTATAATTTCAATCTTTTGTGTTAAGGTGTATTCTGGTTGACTGGCTTTCGACAGCATTTTACCCATTTCAAACAGTTCGAGGTAAAATTTTCTTGTTTTGAATGCGTCAAACGCAAATTTATTTTCAGAACCCTGAATAACGTTGATTACACTACCAGTTGTTACTTGTCCTATGCCACCAATATATTTTAAAACACGGTGCCATGAAACAGCGTCAGCAGGATTGAAGGTTAACCGTAAAAATGCCACTACATCCCGAATATGCATTCTTTCCGAAAACTTGAAACCACCTACCACCACATAGGGAATGCCTCTTTTGCTAAGCTCGGCTTGAATATAACGGTTGTGCCAATCGGCACGGTTCAAGATGGCTATTTGATTTAATGGTATGCCTTGTTCAATAAGCTCCATAATCCTGTCTACGATCACCGTGGCTTCATCGTCCTGTCCATACACCCGTTGTAATACCGGAATATGTCGATTTTTGTTATTGGTAAACAATTGCTTCTTAAACCCGATTTTTGAATTGTCGATAATGCTGTTGGTGAAATCTAAAATGGGTTGATTGCTTCGGTAATTTTCTTCAATTTTAATGACTGCACAGTCCGGATAAACCTGTGGAAAACGTAATATGTTTTCGTAGTTTGCACCCCGAAAGGCATAGATACTCTGCGAATCGTCGCCCACAACCATGATTCTTTTATGCCGTGCTGCTATTTGTTGGACTATTTCATTCTGGACCACATTGGTATCCTGAAACTCATCAACCATAACATACTGATAGGTATTTTGAAGG
>CAYZNC010000185.1:2518-12080 GCA_964478555.1 uncultured Bacteroidales bacterium
CCTAACAACCCTTCTCCGGGCACTTTTCAAAATGATAAGTATTTTGAAGAATTTCGCGAAACTGCTGGTTATTTTTTAACGAATCATTCAAACCATCCATTAAATCGTCGAAGTCCAGAATATGACTGGCTTGTTTATACCTGGTATAGCCGGAATAAATAAGTTCTATATCCTTGATATAGCCAATAAGACCGGAATACTGCTTTTCGATAATATCCTTTACCGATGTTTTTTTATTGCGGGAATAGGAGATTATATCAAGAATCCGGCCTTTTTTAGGGAATTTCTTGTCTTTGGTATTAAATCTGAGTTCGGAACGTATCAGATCAATGACATCTTCGCCGTCGCTGGTATCTATAATGGTGAAATTGGTGGGCAAATTTATAAGATTGGCATACCTTCGCAATACATAACTGGCAAATGAATGAAATGTACCACCGGTAACATTTCCTACGTTTTTATCGTGCAGCAACGTTTCAACTCTATCGAGCATTTCATTGGCAGCTTTCCTTGTAAAAGTCAATAATAATATGGCGTTAGGATTAACCCCTTTTTCAATTAAATAGGATACCCTGTGAACAATAACCCTGGTTTTCCCTGATCCTGCACCGGCAATTACCAACACAGGTTTCTCGGTCGTAACCACTGCTGCCAGTTGAGCAGGATTAAGGCAATGAGCATAGTTTACTTTATTTTTTGAAAAGTCCAGGTTTTTAATACTGCTTAAATCGACTTCTTTTTTTACGATACTTGTTGTAATGACCTGTAATTCGAGTATTTTTTGTTCGACCTCTGTGGGAATGGGCAAAGCGCTATAGGCATCGAGGGTTAATGTTTGCAGATTATCATCAGTAACAGTGCGGATAGATATTTCAGTAGCTCTTGGCTTTATTTGACTTAGAAAACTATTTAACAGCGATTCCCTATCGGTATTCAAATCATCATCTTCTTCATGCCTAAAATCATTGGAATCAAATGGTTTTAGCCCTTCATTCGTTCTGTCATCAGCATTCATACTTTGATTATATTACGATCAGGAATCAATGCGGTAAAATAGTAAATTTTATCATTCGTTAATACACTATCCAAAAATGGAGTTGATAGAACTGATTGAAAAAATAAGAGGTTGCCGTTATACAGCTTGGCAGAATACGAACGCTTGTCTTCTACAAAGAGGCCGCTGCTATGCAGCTTTTAAACATCCACGTATTTAGCCGAAACTGCCGTAGCCCATCATTTAACCAAAGTTATCACCCGGGTTAAATTTCCTGACATTGTTTTATCATCAGGTTGTCCTCCTCCCACAGAGATTTTATAGGAGCCCGGCAAAATTACCTGTTTATTATTTTGGTCGATCATGGAAAAAGCTTCAGGAGCCATTACAAAATGGATGGTTTTGGTTTCGCCAGGCAATAGATAAACCCTTTTAAACCCTTTAAGTGAACGGATTGGAACGGGCAATGAACTGTTTTGGTTCGATACATAAAGCTGTGCTACCTCATCGCCGGCAACTTTGCCAGTATTCTTCACATTTACCAAAACTTTAACGGTATCGCCAACATTGTATTTTTCCTGTATTTTAAGGTTTTCATAAGCAAAGGAAGTATAACTAAGCCCGTAGCCGAACGGATACAGGGGCTCGCCTTTAAAATACCGGTAAGTACGGCCTTTCATGTTGTAATCCTCAAATGAAGGCAAATCCCCAGTAGATTTATAAAAAGTTACCGGAAGTCGTCCCCCAGGGTTATAATCGCCAAAAAGTACATCGGCTATGGCATAACCTGCTGCCTGCCCAGGATACCATGACTCAATAATGGCAGGAATATGAACCTTTTCCCAATTAATTGCCAATGCACTACCATTCAATAATACTAAAACAGTTGGTTTCCCCAATGCGCATATCTCTTTAAGCAGGTCCTGTTGTACCTGAGGTAAATCCAACCGTGTTCTGTCGCCTCCTTTAAACCCATCGATATTTACGTCCATTTCTTCACCTTCAAGACTCGACGAAATGCCCATGCACATTACAACTACATCAGCTTGTTTAGCGGTTTCAATGGCCTGCGCCTTTAGTTCTTTGGTATTGTAACTTTCGGGTATTGCCCATACCAGATGAACCTGGGCATCGCCATAGGATTCGCCGGCCTCTACTTTTATAATGTACTTTTTACCTGCCTCCAGGTAAGTGGGTTTCGATTTTCGCAACCGCGGATCACTGAATTCGTCTCTGAAATGATACGCAGTGTTGGCTATGATGCTGTCGTTCAAATAAAGGTTTACTTTACAAGTGGTGATAACGCCCAGCTGATAGATGCCTGATAGTATAGGTCTTACTTCCCCAGTCCACCGTACACCAAAATTATCGCCATCCATGTCGGCCCTGGGAGCTTTGTCAAACCATTTAACATCAATTTGTTTTTCAATCGAAGTAAACAAAGGATTCCCTTTTAATTCCCTATTATTATAGTATTCTGCTTTCAGGCCGTTTTCATGTTCCGATTGAAATAAGACCCCTGTGGGTATTACATCAAAAGAAGGCATTCCTTCTGCAAGCTCACAACCCTTAGCATACAAAACTTTTGTATTTGTTAATTTTTCAGTAATTCCCTGTAAGGGTGTGATGGGATTGGAAGGCATGCCATTATAATTTCCAAGCAATACGGAAATTTTATCAGCATTAGGGCCTATAACCGCCAGGGTGCCTAAATTCTTCTTTAAAGGCAAAGCGTTATTTTCATTTTTTAACAAAACAATGGATTTGCTAGCGGCTTCGAGGGCTAATTGATGATGCTCCTTGCTATCCACCACATCATATGGTATCTGGGTATATTTTACCATTTCCGGGGGGTCGAACATGCCCAATTTAAACCTTGCCGTAAAAAGTCGTTTCACGGCAACATCAATTTCCTGTTCTGTAATCAATTTTTTAGCTATGGCCTCCTTTAAATGTTCATACACTGTGGCACATTCGAGATCGCATCCCGATTTTACCGCAAGTGCAGCAGCCTCTTCAGGAGTTGGCACAATTTTGTGGTATTTGTAAATATCTGTGATAGCCCCACAGTCAGAGACGACATAGCCTTTGAAGCCCCACTCGTTTCTTAAAATATCAGTCAATAACAGAGGGCTGCCACAACAAGCTTCTCCTTTGTACCTGTTGTAGGCACACATAACAGAATAGGCCTTACCTTCCTTAACGCCCATTTCAAACTGCGGCAGATAAGTTTCCCTGAAATCCCTTTCGTCGGTCACTGCATCAAAAGAGTGGCGTTCCGGCTCAGGACCACTGTGAACGGCAAAGTGTTTTACAGTAGCTATTGTTTTGAAATATTTGGGGTCGTCGCCCTGCAAGCCTTTTACAAATTGAACAGCCAATCTTCCGGTTAGATAAGGGTCCTCACCATAAGTTTCCTGTCCTCGGCCCCACCTGGGATCGCGAAAGATATTGATATTGGGCGACCAAAAAGTAAGTCCTTCATAAATGAGCCGTTGCCCCTTTTTTTCAAAATCGTGATGCTTGGCTCTTGCTTCGTCAGAAATAGCCGTTGAAACACGGAAGATTAAGTCCTCATCCCAGGTGGCACCCATGCCAATTGCCTGTGGAAATACTGTAGCAATGCCTGCCCTGGCGACACCATGAAGACATTCGTTCCACCAGTTGTATTCAGGTACTTGCAAACGCTTTATAGCGGGTGCCGTGTTCATCATTTGACCTATCTTTTCTTCCAGGGTCATCCGTCCCACCAAATCGTTTACGCGCTCCTCAACGCTTAATGAGGTGTTTAAGTAAGGAAAACTTTTTTCTGTTTGGGCATAAAAAGATTGTGTTAAAAAGACAATAACACAGAAGGGAAAGAGGTATTTTAGGTGCATTTTATTATTATTTAAAAATTATCTTAATAAATCATTCACTGCATTTGCCAGGAAAATATAACTGGCCCCAACGTTTACCACATATTCATTTTCTCCCCACAGGAAAGGCCAGTCCTCCTTATTCTCAGGAAAATCGGGTTTTAAGATCAAAACTCCCGGTACAATACCCCCCGCAATAAACGTAAAATCGGCCCTGTTGTTCCCATAAGCTACTTTTTTTGATACCGTTCCTACCCCGGAAACAAAAGAAATATCTGAGCCCGGATGGCAGCCATAGATATAATTCAGTCCTCTGAAAACATATTCGGGGCCAATTATTTTGGGGAAAGCTTTGTGCAACATATAATTGTTGTCAGCAAACGCTATTACATAGCCATTGCCGGCCCAACCTCCTGTATAGACAGGTACCCCAAAAGGATTTTGTTGCGATAAGGAATCAATGTGGGTTTTATAGTTATAGACCAGGCTTTCCAATTTTTTTGAAAAGGAGGCATCCATCCATGGAAGTGCACGGACTGCCAAAGAGGCAATCATATTGAAATTTGTTTCAATGGTTGGCCATAATTCATTGATCCTCACGGCATATTTTTTGTCTTTAGTGCAAACCAGCAGCTCCACTGCGGCTTTTAATTCTTCAACGTTCAGTTCACCTCCGGTTGTATTGCCATGATGGTATAAATCCGGTTTATGGTTGTGTTCTTCAATCCATACTTTTTGGGCTGTTGCAATACATTCTTCCGCAAGTTTTTCATTATAACCCCGGAGAGCACGACTTGCGGCTGCCAAAGCAGCGATTGAACCGTAATTCAAGGGCGTTGCTTTATTGGTAAATGCCCAGCGATCGTCAAAAGCCCCGCTATAAATTCCATTAGACCGTAGACTGTCAAACTCAGGGTTATAAATCAGATTGTCCGTCATCGTTGATGCATCGCCAAGATGTGTGTACTGGCTGAGGCTGCCGTCTATAATACCATTAATTGCATGCCCCACTGCCCTGTATTGTCCTATAAGTTGCAATGTGCCATGTTCAATTTGCTGGAGCAGGTCAGGTTGTCCGTCGGGAATATGTATGAATACCCTTCGCTTTTTTTGATCTATTGATGTTACGTCCCTTTTCAAGCCAAAAGTTTCCCAGGTTTGGACCAAACTCAGAACCACGGCATAGACTGTTTGGGTTCGAATATCAAAATCGCCGGCATCATACCAACCGCCAATGTTTATGCCCGGGATATGCTCGCCAGGCTTATACTTTGTATCGGTGGTGGGTCCTTGTGCATATAAATCAAAATGTTCATGGTTTACAGGAGCTTGCAAGGCATCATCGAGGTGGGAAGCTCCATGCCAAACACGGTAAGCCTCCTTCACATACATATGGTCCATAGCAACCGGGAAATACACGTCTAAGGTTGGTTGCCATACATTTTCGTAAACATTTTTAGCGATGGGGAATGGTTTTGTTTGTACATGGCCATATTCGATGATGTACAAGCCACTGTCCCTGACTCTGGTAAAATCGAAACAAGCATAATTATAACGGAGGTATGGTCCCCAATTTTTTATTTCTCCTTTATATTTTTCCTCCCAGTTGCCATTTGCTTCTATTTTCAGCAAACGAGCAGTTTTAAGCGGAGTGTCATTGTTATCCAATTCGATTACCGCTATTTTTTCTTGATTGGGATGGTAGCCGACCTGAGAATGGGCAATTACAGGTTCCCTTTTCCAATTGGGAACTGTATTGGCAGTGAGCAGCCACTCTACAACTTTGCCCGATTTTCCAGCAGGGATAAGCCCCCGTAATACATACCAGCCATTTTGTGCCTTATTACGGCCATCAAACAAAGAGAGCACTCCTTCATTAACTTTAATACTCACCTTTCGTAATGGGTCCTCCGGAGCAAAAACAAATTCTTTGCCTACCGCTATGGGCTTTGCCTCTGCACTGCCTGATTTACTAACTTCCATCGTACTACTGGGGTAAAGCGGAAAAAGTCCAGGTTTATCATCTACCAGGTATGTTTTGGAGAAATAGGCAGCCGGAAGAAATTCCAGGTTAAACCCCGCAATACCTTCAAGCTCATGGGGAAGTGGCTTTTCAAGATTCACACTCAGCAATATGCCCCCTTCACTGGCCTCTGCCTTAATTTCGTATTTAAAATTATATTTTGGATATTTCAAAAACGCTTCAATGCTATTCTTTTCCTTGTTTACTTTACGTTCCACAAATTCAGGGATAGGATCCCATTGTTCCGGAGTTGGCCCTAACCTAACATCGCCATTGGTGGCAGTACGAACTCCATGATGAATAATTTCCACCCCACTAATTTTGGAATCGCTGAAATTATCATTGTACCAATTATTAAATACCAGAATATTCAAACCTGGCGACTCAAAATAACCTAAATCGTTTACTTTTAAGTCATTTATACGGTGGGAATGGTTACAGCTAAAAAGCATTAACCCAAGGATAAATACGAAAACTATTTTCATGATGGTGCTTTTAGGCAAAAATAAGATTTTTCACCACTCAAAAACAACAATTTGGAATAATTCACATAAACTATGTGGTGAACTTTTTCTTCAATAGAACAACACCGGTAAATCTTAAATGGTTGTTGCCCACCCGCAAAATTTGAAATCAGACCTCTTTAATTCAACATTTTCCAAATTTTCCCTATCATAAACTAAACAAAAAGCCACAAACCTCTTTAATCCTGTATGAAGTCTTTCGTTCGTGTTTTTTGTTTTTATGATTACGTACTCTTTGCAGAAAGTTTGTGAATAGCCCGGTTTACTTAACTTAACCAAATACCAGTCTGGCTCTTCTTTTGAAACAATGATTCTTTTGACTATTTTTCCTTCGTTAGGCAAGTATTCACTTTGAGAATTATAAGAAAAAGGACTGATTACCAGCGTTTCCCCTATAATATTATCATAATCATTTGATTCAAAAGTTCTAATATTGATTGGCTCCCAATTGTTTTGTTTTAGCTTTAGTTTACTCAGGCTTGATGATAAAATTGCGATTAAATAAGTACCACTGTAAACAGAAGTCCACAAACTATTATTTGCAACCCTCTGCCCGTAATTAAACGCCATGGCAATATATTCAAACATTAGTACTGAAGAAAGGGAGTAAATAAGGTAATCCTGAAGTTTTGAAGCATCAATTGTTTTTTGTTCATCAAAGAATGAGGAATAATTAAGCGCATTATTGATAAAACGTATCCAAACCAATAAACTAATAATGAAAAAAATAAAAGTGATCATGCTAAAATCATTGACGGTTTCGTTTATTAACCAGAAATCGTAAAAACCATGAGCTAACGCAGCCAGAAAAAAGAACAGCAGAAAATTTAAGTACCGGTTATTTTTCCTTTTGTAGTGATTTAAAATCAGTCCATATGCAATAATTGAAGAATCGAACATATGAGAAACTACGGCTACTAAAGCCCTCCCATGTATGATGTGAAGACTGGATTCGTCGAAATACAATAAGTTTTCCACAAATGCAAAACCTAATGCAGAAACTGAAGCGTACAGGATATAATCGTAGGGCTCATTTATAATTTTAGTAAATCTCAGTAATATTAATAAAGGAATAATCTTAACAAACTCTTCGATACAACCAATTCCAAATACACAATACAAAAAATCATTAATAATACCACCTGATAAGTTAAAATGAAAGATAATATGATTAAAGTCTGAGAAGAAATCAGTTGCAAAACTAAATAACATACCCAAAACTACCGTGAAGACGATATAATGCCATTTTTCTGCTTCAAAAATATCTAACTTTCTTAAATAAACTATCCAAATCATCATAATAAAAAAGGCAGCAATTGAACCCCACACATTTGCCCAATCTAATAATAACTTAAATACTGTTCTTAAATAATTTATTACATCAAGCCTATGAAAATAGACTGCTCTCTCAATTCTGTAAGAAAAATGTTTGCTCGCTTCCTTATCCTTCAGTAAATTATATAATTGATTATAGTCCTCTTTACTATATAGTATTTCAATTAAATTAGAATAAGCACCACTCAGGTTCCCATGGTTCTGAATTTCTTTTCGGAAATACCTTTCCGAAAGATCAATTGAGTCGCTATTTCTATAGATAAACCCAATGGAATTATTCAAATATTTCAGATTTTTATTTTCTACCTTAAAATAAAACTCCAATGCGGGCTTATAATTCTTTAATGATACATTGATGAGCCCCATTCCATAATTACCAATATCAGCGGTTTCTTTTTTTTGTGATTGACTGAGACCGGTATAATAGGATATGATTGAATTATCATTTCTGTATATCGTTTCATTCTTGTCTATCCTTTTCTTTTTTGGTATTTCAAAATGAGTATGAAGGTAGTTATAATGAAAATCAATATTACTTGTGTCTGAGTATATAAGCTTTAAATATGTCTTTTCTGCCAGTTCCGGTTGGTTCGATTTCAATTCATAAGAAGCTTGTTCTACTAAATTTTTAAAGGAAGGATCCTTTATGATTAAATTGATTATTAGAATTACGAGTAAAAAAATACCTACCGTTATGAGGAATGATTTTTTGATCCCCGCTGATTTGTAATTACTATTCAATTTATTCATCGTGTCTTATTTTCTTATATAAATATTTTTTACGGATATGACATCATTGAGAGACAACACGCTTATATTTGTTTCTTGCAACTTTTAGAGAAGTGAATTACTAATTAAAATAACCTTCATCAGAATATCAACGATCCTTCATCATCCCATTGAGTAAAGAGTTTTCCGTTTTCTCTTAAAATTAAATATTTTAGGATGTCATCTGCATTTTTCGAAATATCCATGCAGTTATCATCCAAAACTGTACTGATTCCGTTAACCGAATATGCTGTGTACCCAAACGGCAGAACATACAATGGCTTACCGTTCGATTTGATATAATTGTTTATTTTTTCAATTCCGGAATCGGGTAATTTATTTTCATTTACCCATTTATCTTCCGGCGTATTATTTGCTGAGGAATATAATTTCCGGAAGGTGACATGTGTGGCCCCGAGTGACTTTGATTTTTTGAAATATGCTTCCGGGCTAATGTTGTTGTAATCCGAAGTAAGGTTCAACGATAACCGGATATTCAAATTGAATTTGCTGATCCGGTCGCAAATATCTTCGATGGTAAACCTAAGCTTTGGGGATACATCGATAAGTTCCAGGTTTCTATCGTTATCAAACAAATTGGAGACGGAAATACTGATGGTATTAACATTAATGTCGGTGAGGAACAGAATATTATCATCGTTTAATAAAACACCGCTTGTTTGCAATTCAATTCTGGGAAAGGGATGGTTCATTTCGGTGAGAATATCGTTGAGCATGTGAAGGAAGTCCATATTTTGCAGCACTTCACCTATTCCGGTGAGAATAATGGTATCCACACCATGTAACGACGCATATTGCAATCTTCTTTTAAGGTTATTTTTATAATGAATGCGGTCGCTGTTTTTGGTTTCCTTAAACATGTTAACGTAAGGATTGGAGTGCGTTTTGGACACGCAGAATACACAATTATTCACACACCCCGACGTTGGCACAACCACTGATAAAGTTTGGATTTTCATGATTAACGATTTGGGTTAACTTTCCAAAATTAATAAATTAAGCCATAAACAGTAAAAGTGGTTTCTTTACAAGTAAACAA
>CAYZNC010000186.1:0-12028 GCA_964478555.1 uncultured Bacteroidales bacterium
TCTCTCCGACTGGACACCCACCGACCACCTTTACAGTTCGGGCAATTACATAGATTTGGATAAAGATGGAACACTAAATGGAACACCCATGACCTCTTATGCAGGGGCTACCGTGCAAACATCACCTTATCTCACTTCACCAACCACAACAACAATGCAAAGTGCTGCCGATGCTTATGCTACAGTACTTTCATCTGCCGGCGCATCAATTGTACGAGATACAACGGATACACGGCTCATTGCCCAATTAACCTCATTAGGTACCACAGGCACGAATATTGCTTCCGAAGCAGACGTAAAAGGACCTGGATTACTATTTAGCGCTCCCCCCAGAGTTGATACTGATAATGATGGCATGCCCGACGATTGGGAAATAGCACATGGCTTAAATCCTAATGACCCGAGTGATGCGAATGGCGATAGAGATGGCGACGGTTGGACGAATATTGAAGAGTACATAAACAGTATAACAACACCGGTAACATTTCTGAGATGCCCTGCTTATGTTGTTGCAACACCTTACTCCGAAAACCGAATAGACTTAAAATGGAGTGATTATTCAAGCACCGAAGACGGTTTTGTAATTGAGCGCTCATTGGATAATAACGTATTTACCCCCATTATTACACTTGGTCCTAATGTTACTTCATATAGTGATAACGGTCTCACACGCAATGTAACTTACTACTATCGCATAAAATCTTACAATGCAACGCAAACATCTGTTTATTGTGCTGTAGTTTCAGCGAAAACCATGTCGGATGCACCGCAAAATCCAACACCAGCAAACAATGCTACTTACGTAAATCCGGTAAGTGTTGTTTTTACGTGGACCACCAATTTAAGTGTAACATCGTGCAAATTTTATATGGGAACAGATCCTGCTTCGCTTGTATACGTGGGCGATGCTGCTGGCAATACCTATACTGTTACAAATTTGAACAATTCCAAGCAATATTATTGGAGGGTTGACGCAATCTCAAGCTCTGGCACAAACACCGGAGATGTATGGACATTTACCACCAAAACTGCCTTTCCACTTGGGATGGTTGCCTATTGGAAAATGAACGATAATAGTGACTACATAGCCGATAGTTCCGGCTATGCGAACGACGGAAATCTTGTAAACATGGACAATCCTGTCTGGGAACCTGGTATAAACGGAGGTTGTTTGAATTTTAAAAATTCCATTACGAACAGCAATGTGTCAGTTCCGCATGCCGATCCTTTATATTTTGATAAAAATCCGTTTACTATTTCGTTATGGATGAAGGCTCCTTCCACCCAAGGTGAATGTTATCTGATTCATAAAGGTGATTTTAAAGCAGCAGGCGGCGTGCAAATTACCGGTAAATGGTTTGGGATACAATTAAAAAGTCCCAATATTACTTTTGGCGTAGATGATGACATCACCAAAACAGCCCTGAATTTTTCCTATACCACTTTTCTAACCAATCAGTGGGTGCATGTGGTAGCCGTTCGTGATACTTTGACAAAAAAACTACGACTCTACCGGAATGCCACCGAAGTTGCCAATACAACCGATAACACAAAAACCACTATAGGGCAGGTAGAGCCACTTTACTTGGGTAATTCCTGCGATTTGAATGTTCCGTATCTAGGCTCCCTCGACGACGTGAGAATATACAATTACGCCTTATCTCCAACAGAAATTACAAACTTATATAACAGTAGCGTTCCGGTACCTGGTGTAGCCGTTAATCCTCATCCGGCAGATGGTAATACGTATGCCGATGTTAATATGCCTGTTCTCTCCTGGACAGCGGGTTCTGCTGCATCTACTTTCGACGTTTATGTCGGTACCAGTTCAAGTGATCTGCAAAAAGTAAGTGCCGACCAGTCGTTAACGAGTTATAAAATCATGCAACTTCTACCCAATAGTACAATCTATTACTGGCGAATCGATTCAAAAAATATAAAAGGCATAACAACTGGAGATCTATGGTCCTTTGCTACAAAAAAGTCTTTCCCTAATGGCATTGTGGGCAACTGGAAACTTGATGAAGCGACTGGCATAACAGCTACTGACAGTTCCGTTTATCACAATGACGGAACTATTATGAAACTCACAAACCCACAACATGAACCCGGGCATATATTAAACTGCATCAATTTCAGCAATGGAAGAGATTCATCGCATATCGCAGTTCCATTTGCAGATCAGCTTTATTTCGATAAAAGCCCACTCACAATTTCATGCTGGATGAAAATCTCAAGTTCACCAGCCACCTCGGTTTATTTAATTCATAAAGGCAGTTTTGTAAACGATCCGTTAAAAGGCACCAATGGAAAGTGGTTTGGTATAGAAGTAAAAGGAGCCGCATTAAATTTTTCTGTTGATGATGATGCCACAAAAACCTTATTGACGACAACCAGTGCTGAGTTTTGCACGGGTCAATGGATACATTTGGTTGCCATCAGAGACACTGCAACAAAATTGTTAAAGCTCTATAGAAATGGAACATTGGTAACTTCAATTGCGGATAAAACCGGGTCCATTGAAAATTTCGAAAAAATTTATATTGCCAACGACCGCGATCTTAATGCGCCATTCCTTGGAGCTCTGGACGAAGTGAAACTGTTCAATTATGCACTTAACGATCAGGAGATTCAGCAGCTTTATAATGAAGACGCTCTGATTAATAAGCCATACAATCTATCACCGGCGGATTTATCGCAAAACATTGATTCGTTAAACATGAATTTAAGCTGGAGTGGTGATGCAAATACCCGGTACTATAATATTTATTTTGGTATGAGTGCTAATGCTCTTTCACAGCAGGCAACTAATGTAACAACAACATCTTACAGACTTACAGGCCTTCAATTAAACACACAATATTTTTGGCGGGTCGATGCTTGTAACAATACCTATATTATTCCCGGGGATATCGTTTCCTTTACCACAAAAAAAATTGGTAATACGGGGCTGCATGATTTAAAAGTATCCGGAATTAATGTATACCCTAATCCTTTTACTCAAAACATCGGCATTCAATTTATGCTAACCTCAAAGGAAAAGGTATTATTTCAAATCACCAGTTTATCCGGAAAGTTGATTGCGACCCTGGTTGATAAGGTCTTGCCAGAAGGCAATCAAATGATATTCTGGAATGGAAAAGATTCAAACAATCAATTGGTAGATGAAGGCATGTACCTTCTCATCATGCAAACTTCAAAAAGCAGGGAAGTAAAAAAGATAATTTATATGAAAAAATAGTCGTAAGTAAAAAGTCGTAAGTCGTAAGTAAAGGTAAGCTTACGACTTACTATTTTTGATAATACCACTAAGGTTTGGAAATATTTTATAAGGGAGACAATTCCTGTGAAGAGATTTTAATTTCTACCCTAAAAGCGATTAACTTGGTTGTGTCGAAAAGTAAGGCCTTGATTAAGGCGCAATCACATTCATACTTCGGTTTAAACGTATTCGTGCGCCAAAAAAACTGTGGTCTCTTATCTTCTACCGACATGTCATCCCGCTGGGATTGGTTTAAACTCCAAAAGTTGATCTGTACTTTACCTCATTAAATTATAGCTGTCATAGAAAATCCAATATATTACATCTTACGACTTCCAATTATTAACACTACAGATTGTCTCTATATAAAAGAATTATTAAGATAAACGAAACCGGAGCCTCCTGTTTTAGGAGTGCCTGTCCGCCCCCTGGCGGAGACGGGGAGGTCTAAACTGAAGGAATAACAAAGCTCAAAATCAAAAAGAAACTATAATGCAATTTTAATTACAATGTTTATTCCCTATTCCAAACAATTTTCCTAAAACCGTTAACGCACCCAAAGAAAAAAGTGGAAAATTCAGCCATTTTTCCCATATTTGTTCATGGTAAGAATAATTTGATTAATTATTTCAAGCAAAATAATGATTAAAAATTGCCGGATTATACTTGTCTTTTTCTGCATCCATCTTATGTCGTACAATGTACTATGTCAGACTACAAGTACATTTTGCCAGCAAGGTAAAACGTTGATCGATCTTTTTAATGACTATCATTACCAGTCTTTAAAATCAAATAATGAATTATCCCAAAGGAGTTTCAGATTATTTATTCAAGCGCTGGACCCGCATTGTTTATATTTTATGGCAGGCGATACTGCTGTGCTTGGCCTGAGTAAAGCGCTGATCAATGATGATTTTAATGAAGGAACCTGCCAATCGTTCAGTAAGATCATAAAACTTTATAAGCAACGCTTAATGAAGGCGGACAGTATCGTGAATCAATTATTGGGAAAACCCTTTAACCTTTCATTAAATGACTCGATTGTTTTTGGCGATAAAGACAGTCTATATTTCTCGTTAAACGATCAATCCTATAAAAAAAGATGGAATAAATGGCTTACTTATCAGGCATTGTTATATTTATTTTCACCGGATAGTGCCAGTGACAAACCTTTTGCAAAAAACAACAAGCAAATGCTTGCCAAAGAATTTGAAGTACGAAATAAAATTAAAGTTAAGGAAACAAGAACGATCAAACGTATTCTGGAGCATCCTGAAGGTTTTGAAAATTATGTGGCTTCCTTATTTTTTAATGCAATAGCTACCAGTTTCGATCCACATTCTTCCTATTTTTCTCAGGTAGACAAAAAGAATTTTGAATCGTCACTAGCCAAAGACGCCCAATCCTATGGCTTTGACGTAGAGGATGACCCTGGTGGAACGGTCAAAATTTCAAGACTTGTTCCGGGCGGGCCCGCATGGAAATCAAATGAAATTAACAAAGGCGATATACTCATCCAGCTAAAATGGCCCAACAATCAAACGGTCGATTTGTCCTGCGCTGATGAGAATGAAGTAAAGGAAATTCTCCAATCCTCCGGATCTGCTCAAATGGAATTGACAGTTAAAAAAGCAAATGGACAACTTAAAACAGTAAAGCTAAGGAAAGAAAAGCTGGAAGCTGATGAAAATCTGATCAGGAGTTACCTGTTAAAAGGAACAAAAACCATTGGGTTCATTACATTACCGGGCTTTTACACGGAATGGGAAAATGAAAAGGTTGCAGGTTGTGCAAATGATATGGCCAAAGAAATTATAAAGTTACAAAAAGAAAATATTGATGGAATTATAATTGACCTTCGGAACAATGGCGGTGGTGCCATGAATGAGGCATTGAATCTTGCGGGAATTTTTATAGATGAAGGTCCGTTATGCTTAAGCAGAGATAAAGAGAAAAAAATTGAAATATTGAAGGATAAAAATCGCGGCACTGCTTATGACGGTCCTCTGATTATTATGATAAACGGATATAGTGCTTCCGCATCTGAGATAATGGCTGCTGCTTTGCAGGATTATAACAGGGCTGTTATTGTAGGTAGTACTTCATTTGGAAAATCGTCCGGTCAGTTAATATTTCCGCTGGATACACTCACATTATCCGGATACTCCGCAACCGATAGTAGTAATAACATGGGTTTTATTAAAATTACGGTTAACAAATTTTACCGGCTTAACGGTGTGAGTTATCAAAAAAAGGGCGTACAGCCGGATATTATACTTCCATCCGTAAATGATAGTTTTAATTTTCACGAAGCTTCCTATCCCTTTGCACTTAATTCGGATTCTGTAATTAAAAAAATATACTATAACCCCCTACCTAAATTACCGGTAGCAAAATTATCTGCAAAAAGTAAACTGAGATTGTCTGCTGATCTGCAATTTAAAAGGATAGAAACCCTAAACGATTCCTTAAAAATGAGTTGGACAAATCAAAAAACCATTCCCCTAAACCTGCAATCGTTCAGAAAGAAGGAGGAAAAAACATTTAAATTGATGCAAAACATGGAAAGCCTGGCAACCAGGCCTTCTAACATTTATCATGTAATTAATCTCAAATTTGATGAGCCTGTTTTTAAAATAAATCCGTATAAAAAAGAAGTTAACGATATCTTATTGAAAAATATACAAAATGATATTTACGTAGAAGAAGCTTTCCAGGTAATTAATGACTTAATTAATGTGAAATGAATAAAATAGTTGCGGGTCATGGGATTGTTAACTCACAACCACGCAACCCGTAACTGTTAATAACTAAACTAATGTTCTATGAAAAGCCTTAATAAATATTTCGGTACTCTTGCTCTCTTTCTTACTTTACATTGTGCATCCGGTAGTGGTCAGAAATTCAACGATGCCTATTCATACATCAACTATATAAATACCCAATATAGCAAATTGATGGAAGATATGTGGAGTTACACCAGTGCCGTTGCCCACGGTAAAAACGCGAGAAAAATAGAATCAAAACGCAATGAGCTCATAAATACCACTTTAAAAATAAAGGAGGACATCGCAAAAATGCCCTCTTTTCAGGACGACGAAAGTTTACGGGATTCGACTGTATATTATCTGGATTTAGGGTATAGCATACTAATTAACGATTACTCAAAGATCGTAGATATGGAAGCGGTTGCTGAGCAGTCCTATGACCAGATGGAAGCGTACATTTTGGCTCAGGAAAAAGCAAACGAAAAGTTAGATTTAGCAGGAAAAAGATTAGAAAAGGAACAAAAGGAATTTGCACTTAAATTTCATATTACACTGGTAGAAGGCAAGGATAAAATTGGCAATAACCTGGAAAAAGCCAACATCGCCTTTGCATATTATAACAAGGTTTATCTCTTATTCTTTAAATGTAACAAACAGGACATGTATTTGTCTGATGCTTTAAATAAAAGCGATGTTAATGCCGTAGACCAAAATAATAATGCCTTGCTGAAATTTTCAAATGAAGGACTGAAGCAATTAGATACCCTCAAGAGTTTCAGCAATGATAATATCTTAAAAACCTCATGCCGTCAATTGCTGGACTTTTATAAAACCGAAGCCTCGGCTAAAATTCCTGTCTTAATTAATTTCTTTCTGAAAAAAGAAGCTTTTGATAAAATTAAAGCAGCCTTTGATGCAAAAGCACAGCATGATCGAACCAAAGAAGATGTTGAACAATACAATAAAACATTAATTGATTATAATAAGTCTATTGCTGGATTTAACAACACAAATAAAGAATTATCCAAAAAAAATGAAATATTGATCAATACCTGGAACCAAAGCGTTCAAACATTTCTTGATAAGCACGTACCTAAGAAGTAGAGGCAAGACAAAAGTTATTCCGGATTGTTAGTACTTTGCAACTTACCGTTCCTTGAGCGGAGTCGAAAGGAGTGTGGAGGTTTCATCAAAGGTGGTTTCGACTCCGCTCAACCACCGGCTTCATTCATCTCACCCCTTGTGGCTGGCGCGCGTTTTCTTTTTAACGCGTGCCTAAGTTTTGGTGTATTTGCGACTATATTAATTAACTATGTTATAGGTGGTCCCCAAATAAAATGGAATGGCCACGAATGCTATAAATTCGCGGCCATTTTTCTGACAATTTATCTATGGCAACATAGCAAATTGCGTTTTATTTAAATCTGCAAACTCATTTAGCGCATCGCTATAATATTCGCTCAATTCCTCTTTCATTTCCTGTATGGTTTTATTTGACTCATGCCGGTTTTCTGCTAAAGACTTTTTGGATTTATAGGAAAAACATATGTTTCTGATAAGGGTGCCATTGCCGTCATAAAGGTTAAAACACAAGGCATAGATAGGTTTAATCCTGAGGAGAGAAGGTTTTGCGGGATATTCCGAGGTGAGATCCGAAAATATGTTCACAAAAAAATCCGTATAATACTTATATCCGGAGGCGTTTCTAATCACCTTCTTGATGTTCACCACGGCCGGACAATTTGGAAATTGGTTACTATACCTAATTTTATTTTGTAACGCTCCTAAGGGTAATAAATTTATTCCAAACTCATTTTTAAATTTCTCGGAAAAAATAGTATAAAATGTATCCATTATACTTTCAAAAGCTTTTTTATCCAGAAGTTCTCCTGTAAAATTATCAGCTTTCTTTTCGTTCTTTAAAAAGTTTAGTACATCAACCATATTTTCATCCAAATTGACGATAAAAAAATGAGTAACTGCGTTACTACTTTGCATTGATTGTGCCTGTAATCTCATGCAACTTACCACCAAAACTCCTAACACTCCTATCATCATCCACATCTTTTTCATCTCACACTGTTTTAGGTTTCACAAATTGGAGGCTTTTTTTAACCTATTTACGACTGAATAATTCCAAAGTTGAAATGTTTTGACATACGTTCAGAAATAACTGACGAATATCAAATTTCATCTTTTCTTCCTATATTTATCTCCTGGGTTTATTCCTGCTTTTGCGGCTGTTCTTTTTTCCACAGGGTGCATAACATTAAACTATAATATCATGAAAAAATCTGTGAAAATCATTCTTATTGTTGGTTCAACCCTTTTAATTATTGCATTGGTATTTGGCTATATGGTATACAGAGAAGTGAAAGGAAGTGAAAAAATATCGGGAAAGTTAGATGGTATTCCTTCTCCCTTAGGTAAAGTTCCGGCAGTTACCAAAGGTGATGCAGACTGGCCAAATTGGCGCGGTGTTCATTTCGACGGTAAAAGTAATACCCGGAACATAAATAAAGATTGGTCCAAAGGTTTGAAAAAGCTCTGGCAGGTTGATTATTTATGCCATGGTAGTGTTTCAGCGACTTGGTCGGCACCGGTAGTTCAAGGCAACAGACTGGTGATAACGGGCAGAGATGAAAAGAATGATTATGTGTTTTGTCTTAACTCCGACAATGGCGAATTAATTTGGAAGGGTTCTTATGTCACAGAAGCCGAAACAAGTCACGGACAAGGATCCCGGGCTACTCCGTTTATTGACAACGGACGTGTTTATACTTTTGGCCGCAATGGCGATCTTGCCTGCTGGAACCTCGAAGACGGAAGGCTCTTTTGGAAACAAAATGTCAAAGACCAGGGTGGAAAAGAACCTGACTGGGGATTTTCAACCACCCCGCTTGTATTGAACAATAAAGTTATTGTGCAGGCTGGCGGAAAGGCTTTAGTTATTGCCTTTGATAAGATTTCGGGCGATATAGTATGGAAATCAATGGAGGGCAATGCCGGTTACGCTGCCACCATGCCCATAAAGATAGAAAACGATACCAAGCTGCTGGTTTATCATGGGAAAGGCCTGTCGCTCATAAATCCCGATGACGGAAGAGAACTCTGGCGGGTTCCCTGGAAAACTGACTATGGTGTGAATGCTACTTCACCCGTATATGAAAATGATGTGGTTTTCCATGCCTCAGCATATAGCATGGGAGGACAAGCCCTTAAGGTGACTAAAAATGAATATAAGGTTTTATGGAAAAACGATGTAATTGCGGCTCAACACACTGATCCCATTGTAATTAATGGGTACATTTATAGCTACTCGGGAGAAAGCAGTAATAAAAACGGCCTTTTCAAATGTGTAGAGATGGCAACCGGTAAAGAAATGTGGAGCACTAACCAAATTGGACAAGGAACCATAACTTATGCCGATGGGCATCTGATATGCTTCGATATCCGGGGAAATCTGTATCTAGTACAACCCAATCCAACCTCCTTTAAAAAGATAGGTGAACTAAAAAATGCCATGGAAGACGTTAAAAACCCCGCATGGACAGTGCCGGTTGTGGCAAACGGTAAGCTCTACCTGAGGTATTTGCAACATTTGGTGTGTTATAATATACAATAAATTTGCTTCCAGAAATTAGGCTATTCGATGACAGTCCTGAGAACGGTATTTAGTGCAGCAAAGTCGGGAAACATTTGCCAAGCTTCGTAGCGAAAAAAAATCAGGATGAACAACTCACCCTGATTTTAAAAGTACCTTTTTCTGGTTTAAGAATTATCAATCTTAATCTTTCACGATTTTCTTTGTAATCATTTTTCCATCCGTTACCATCCTCAAAATATACATTCCTGATTTGAAACCAGCCATATCAATTTCGGTTATCGAGGCATTTGCATTCACCATGAGCAGTTCCTGACCTTCGACGTCGAGCAGACTGATTGAGCAAGGTAATTTGTCTATTTTGACGTAGAGTATGGAGTTCACAGGATTAGGATAAGCAACTACACCATCAACCTCAGTGATGACATCTTCCACCCCGGTATTAGTTTTTCCAGCTTGTGTAAAAATAAATGATTGCGAAGTTGTTCCTGATACAGAAACTACCACTGTTGCTGTACGTTCAGTAGTATTCGGATTTGCAGAGGCATCTACCTTTGCAAAAACCATCCCGATACTTCCTGCAACACCTATTCCGGCATTGGTCGTCGGGCTTGCGGTTAACCAACTTCCATCACTGCTTATGGTAAAGTTTCCATTCGTATTAATCCACAGCACAGATGAATCCATGGTGGCATTGAAATTCTGTTTTAACACAGTAACATATAATGTTGGGTTTATTCCCTGGTTTACCGTAATAACCTTTGATAATCCCAAACATGAAACGGTTATTGTTGCTGTGCGAGCAGGAGTAAACGGATTCTGTCCTACGCTTACGATAACCATTCCGTTGCCAGCGCCCGATGCAGTACTCAAATTTACAAAGGACTGCGGACAAGTGACTGTCCAAACGGCATTAGAATTGATTACTATGGAAGTTGCGCCGGCATCAGATGTGAAATTCAACATGTCATTAGAAACCGTCAAAGTAGGTACCCCGGAAGCTACGATAATGTACTTAGTTATCGTTGTAGAAGCAGCAGTTACCTTAATCGTATCTATACGAATAGCAGTACCTGCAGAGGAAACGGTTGCAATAATTGAATCGTTTTTATTGCCCGATGTTTTATTTAAAGACAACCATGATTGCGACTTGGTTGCTGTCCAAGTTGTATCACAAGTTATATATGATTTATCATTACTACCCACAGTAGATGCCAGTACCATTGTTGTTTTTGAAAGCGAAAAGTTAAGTGTTTTTCCTGCCTGGGTTACGGGTAGTGTGAAAGTAACAGAAGAGCCCGGGAACGACATTACCAGATTTGCTGTTCGGGAAGAAAAAGTATTGTTTACTGTAGCAGCAATGGTTGGTGAGATGAGGTAATTGGTTCCTCCGAAATTCGAAGGACCTGTGCCTCCTGTTATAGTCAACCAGGGAGCTGAACTGCTAACAGTAAACAACGATGTACTGGAACCAGGCCAAATGTTTGTACTGCTGTATGGAGCACTTGGTATATTTAAACTTGTAGCCCCTGAAAAAGTAGATAGACTAAACCATACCGCCGTCGGAGCTTGTCCACCAGCTTGAGTAATTGTAAATACCTTAGGAGTTGCGTCCGGTGCAGTAACTGTAATATTCGTAGTCCTTGGCCCAGCACCTGTATTCGCTGCTATTGCAAGTCCTACTTTAGCATTATTTGTACCTCCGGACGTGCTTAACGTCACCCATGGTTGAGAACTGGAAATAGTCCAAATGGTGTTAGATGTAACACGCACAGTATCTTTAGAAGCAGCCGGTAAACTGATATTAGTTGAATCAATGGTAGAAGCAATGGTCTGTCCTGAGAATACCTGATTTACGACAATCTTCTTGATTGTAACTCCCGGTGCGCTTATCTTTACAGTATCAATCCTGATAACTCCGGTATTGTTTAACCCTGCAGTCAAGGTTATAGTCTTGTTGAATTTTCCTGAAGCAGGGTTGGCGGTTAACCAAGGCGAACCTGATGTAAAACCAACAGACCATGTTGTATCTGAAGTAATCGCGAAAGTTCCTTTACTGTTGGCCGTATCTGCCAATATCATTGCCGATGGAGCTACGGACAATGTTTGCATCGCTTGAGTAATAACCAATTTCACCGTTTTTAAACCGGTCGGCATTATCCTTACTGTGTCAATACGTATTGCATTGGTGAGGTTACGCTGAAATTGTAATGAAATAGAACTATTGCTTTTACCACTAGTTGGGCTAGCAATAACCCAGGATGGTGTGGTAATACTCCAGGTCGTATCAGAGGTAATCGTAAATTTGGACTTTGTTGTAGTATCGGTTAAAGACAATGTTGTCGGAGAAATGGATAATGCTTGTGCTTTCTGGGTAAAGACTATTTTCTGATA
>CAYZNC010000187.1:0-11951 GCA_964478555.1 uncultured Bacteroidales bacterium
CTTGAAGTTGTTGAAGCATACATTAAGCGTTTGAAGGATTTGGAAGCTTTAGCATTATCCTATCCGGGTGTTACAAAAACGTACGCCATTCAGGCAGGCCGCGAACTTCGTGTAATTGTCGGAAGTGAAAAGGTTAATGATAGCGATGCTGAAACTCTTTCTTTAGATATTGCTAAAAAGATTCAGAGTGAAATGACATATCCGGGCCAGGTTAAAATTACGGTAATCCGTGAAACGCGTGCAATCAGCTACGCCAAGTAAATCATGAAAATTTTAGTCACAGGTACGGCAGGCTTTATTGGATCTCACTTAGCTAACAGGTTGATTGCCAGAGGAGATGATGTTATTGGACTTGATTCCATAAATGATTACTATGATGTTCGTTTAAAATATGGCCGGCTGGAGGTTGCCGGTATTGATCAGCCGGGAATTGAATATAACCGGCTGATTCATAGTAAAAAGTACCCCAACTATCGTTTTATCAAATTAAATCTCGAGGATAAGCCGAACATTGATGAACTTTTTGCACGGGAAAAATTTGATAAAGTATGTAATTTGGCTGCTCAAGCTGGTGTGCGATATAGCCTTACAAACCCACAGGCGTATATTGATAGTAATATAACCGGATTCCTTAATATCCTTGAGGCTTGTCGGCATCATCCTGTTGAACATCTTTCTTATGCAAGTAGTTCGAGTGTCTACGGACTAAATGAAAAACAACCTTTTTCTACCAGTCACAATGTAGATCATCCCATAAGCCTGTATGCTACAAGTAAAAAAACAAATGAACTAATGGCTCATACATATAGTCATTTGTTTCAGATTCCTACAACAGGGCTTCGATTTTTTACAGTATATGGTCCATGGGGAAGACCTGATATGGCTTTGTTCATTTTTGCAAAAGCTATTCTTGAGGGTAAACCTATAGATATATTTAATAATGGTAAAATGCAAAGGGATTTTACCTATGTTGATGATATTGTACAGGGCATTATTCACGTTATTGACCAGCCTCCAAAGGCAAATGCCGCATGGAATGGTTTGACGCCCGATCCCTCAACCTCCAAAGCACCATATAAAATCTATAATATTGGAAACAGTAATCCTGTTCTATTAATGGACTTTATTAATGCGATAGAGAAAGAACTGGGAATAGAAGCTAAGAAAAATTTATTACCTATGCAGCCGGGAGATGTGCCTTCAACCTGGGCTGATGTGTCAGATCTGGTTGAAAACCTTAGGTATAAACCAAATACACCCGTATCCGAAGGAATTAAACGTTTTGTAGCATGGTATAAGGAATTTTATAGTAACTTTTCTTAAAAGAGCTGCGTTTAATAAAACAATCTTGCCGTTGTTTGGTCAATTTGGGCACAGGAATTGCGGATGAAATTAAAACTATTGTTGTGTCAAAATACTTTGTCATAACCATTTTACTTGTAAATTTTTTATATATACCTGTTCAAGGACAGGAGAGAAATGATACTGCTTCTCTGATTAGAGTTCCTGCTACCATTGAAAATGGCGATACACTTGGCTTAGGTGACATCAACGAGGTGTATATTTTTTCAAAACCCGTATTTCAAAGCAAACATGACGAACGGCGTTACTGGCGCCTGGTTTATAATTTAAAAATTGTATATCCGTACGCAAAATTAGCAGGAGCGAAGCTTAAGGAGATGAATGACCATTTTCTGACTTTAAAAAATGAAAGTGAACGTAAAGCCTATACAAAACAAGTAGAAGATGAAATAAGAAGCCGGTTCGAAGCTGATCTTAAGGATTTGAACACTACGCAAGGGTTCCTTTTAATTAAATTAATTGACCGGGAAACCGGCAAGACTTCATATGCACTGGTAAAAGAACTCAGAGGTGGTTTGTCGGCAGTTTTTTGGCAAACTTTAGCACGAATATTCGGATATAATCTGAAAACCAAATATGATCCCAACGGGGAAGATAAAGTTATTGAAGATTTGCTCGTTGCTATTGATAAAGGCTTAATTTAACATTGAATTTCGAATTTTTTACCCCCAATTTCATCAGGGCATTTGGAAAGTTTTGATCCATCATATCAAGCGTTTCATAAATTCAGTGTTACCCGTTAGATTTATTTTCCTTTTCTTTGGATGAGGGTAAGTATCGTTCTGACCAATATTTGAAAGTCAACATATAATGACATGTTCTCAATATAAAGAAGATCGTAACGCATCCGGCGAACCATCTCATCAACGTTCTCTGCATATCCATATTTTACCTGTCCCCAGGAAGTAACTCCGGGTTTTACCTGTAAAAGTCTTGTGTATTCGGGCACTTGCTTAACTATCTGATCGATATAAAACTTTCTTTCGGGTCTTGGGCCAACCAAAGACATTTCTCCCTTCAGTACATTTAAAAAATTGGGTATTTCATCTAATCTGAGACTCCTCATATATCGGCCGACCTTTGTAATTCGTGGGTCATCGAGCGTTGCTAGCATGGGGCCATTGTCTTCAGCATTTTTAAACATCGAACGGAATTTATATATCTTGAATGGTTTTCCAAACCTTCCCATTCGTTCCTGTGAATAAATGATAGGTCCTTTCGAATTTATTTTTATTGCAAATGCTAATACGACAATGATTGGGGTAGATAGGGTTAATCCTAAAAATGCCACCAAAACATCAATAAGTTGCTTTAAACTGGCTTGCCATGCGGGTAATAAGTCCCTGGATATTTGGATTAGTGGATAACGGAACAACGACGAAATTTCAACTTGCCCTTTCACAACTGAGAATAAATCGGAATTTACCTTTACAACAACATTCGAACTGTTTAATGCATAAATAATTTTGTGGTAAAACAAAGCGTCAGATTCCTCAAGGGCAATCAGCACGTCTTCTACGTTTTCCAATTTTACCACATCATGTATATCATTAAATTCACCTAGTTTTTTGAAATTTAGATCTGCCAAATCATCCTGCGATTCGGAAATTGGAATATAGCCTGTAATATAATGGCCATGACCGGGATACCGGGTAGTGAGCTCTCTCCATATTTGTCTCAGTTTTTCAGTTCGGCCGATCAGTAAGGTTTTAAATTTGATGTTTCCTTTGATTTCCTGGTTTATTAAATACGATGTAAGTGCAACCCTGCTAATAAAAGTTAGCGAAAAATGAAGTAAAAACAGCAAGGTAAATGAGCTATAATAATTCTTATATAAGTTTGCAAAATCGTCGAGTATAAGAAAAAAAAACAGGGTTATAATGCCAATGAAGGAAACCAAAAAAGTTCGCCCAAAATCCTCAAGGCGTGTCTTTCTTAAAATATTGTTATAATAACCACTGGAATAATAAAGGATAAACCAAAAACCAGGAATAATAAATAAACCCAGGAGAAACTTGTATTCATTATGAAAACTAAAACCCGTGATTAGTTTGTCCACTACTAACTTTCGGTAGCTATAAAATAATATCCAACTCATGACAGCGGCCACAAGATCGAAGAATACGTATAAACGTTTAAATTTAAGTTGCATCAAATAAGTATAAGTCTTTTCCTGTTGCTAGTTTTTAAGATTGTTAGTATTATAAATATAAAACTAATTCAGGGAAATAATATTGTCTCATCAATAAAAAATAGGAGCAGAGGTTAAATGATTGATTTTTTCCTGAATCAGATGAGCAACACGTATAGACTTATACTTATTATCAGGGATTTGGTGTAATAACAAGTTATTTTGTACAGAGGTCCGAAACAATTTAAATTCCTGAAGAAACAATTCATTATCTGTAAATTTATAATCTATCGCTTTTTGTTGATTGCCATCATAATCTTTACAACTTTGTTTTATAAGATAATCTGTACAATCAATCTGTACAATCTCTGATTTGAAATAAAAGTTCGCCTTCAATTCTTCTTTTTCACCAACATTACTTATTAGTAAATTTGATGAAGAGTCATCGTCAAAATCAAGCTTCACATTTAATATACCTGTTCCCTGTTGGTCTAGCCCCCACCCGCCCGCATTGACTTTTTTAATATTTGCATGTGCCACAGTTACAATAAGGTTTATATCTTGAAGTATCAGCGCCGGAAGATTTCCTTTCAGATAAATACCCTGACTGGAAGTGTAAGTATGACTGATATTGATAAAAAGAAGGTCCCTTCGGGTTGCGATATCGTTCAACAATAGCCCCAGATTAATGCCAAAAACCGGATAAAACTTCACATTTGATTCTTCCGCAATTTTCTCAAGATGCAAGTAACCTTCATATCGAAGGAATTGTGCATTAATCAAAAAAACATGTTTGAAATGTTTCAGGCAGTTTTCAACGGCGCCCAGTGCATCATTTGACTTGAGACTAATTACTACCGTATCAACATATCTGAAAAGGGCTTCAAAAGTAGGATAGGGGATTATTTGATAATGTGTTGCGAAATCCCGAGCTATTGCGTAATTGTCATCATAACAGCCAGTAATTTCCAGTCCATCAGCATTTTTAATTAAATCTGCGATAAAATGGGCTGAGTTATCTGACCCAATAAGACCAATGTTCATTGTAGTTAATAAGTTAAGCATTACAAACATACATTATTTTAAAGGAGATATGCTGTTTTTCAGCAATTACTTTTCAACTATTATTGTTGATAACATTATTTTTGCAAAGAAATAACTGATGAAATTTTAAATGAACTTTACATGATTATCAATTGGATAGCTGCTATGAATTTTAATTTTATTGAAATGAAATGAAGATGAATCATATCTGTAAACCTAAAGAGACAACAATCATTTCTTATGATTCCCTACTTTTAGGGGTAGGCACTATAAGAACAATTAAAACTAAGAAATGGTAGTAAATATAGCGGATACTTATCGGCATAAAGGCCTCAGACGAAAGCTTATAGAAGAATTGAGGAAAAAAGGCATTACAAATAACGAAGTACTTGAGGCAATGAACCGCATTCCAAGACACATTTTTATGGATAGCGGATTCATTGAATTTGCCTACAAGGATCAAGCATTTCCTATCGGAGCCAGCCAAACTATTTCACAGCCATTTACGGTTGCTTATCAAACGCAACTTCTCAATGTACAACGACATGATAAAATTCTGGAAGTTGGCACAGGCTCTGGTTATCAATGTGCTGTGTTAATTGAAATGGGAGCCAAGGTTTACACCATTGAAAGATACCGTGAGCTATTTCTTAAAGCCCAGACCATATTAACAGCTTTAAAATATAAGCCTGACTTCTTTTTTGGTGATGGATATGAGGGAATTCCCGCATATAGTCCATACGACAAAATAATTGTTACCGCTGGAGGGACTGATATTCCTGAAAAATTACTCCAGCAACTTAAAGTAGGTGGACTATTAGTTATGCCTGTTGGTGCATCAGATTTTCAAAAAATGACCCTTGTTGAAAAAATGTCAGCAAATGAATTTAGACGTACCGAACATGGATCATTTAATTTTGTTCCTTTGCTGAAAGGGAAAATATATTAAAGACTTTCATAGAAAGCACTTTATTGCACACCCTTAAGCCGAGCCGAAGGTAGTCCTTGAGCGAATCAAGCGCTCCTTGATCGAAGTTGAAGGGATTCCGTATATTTGCAACTCATTAAATAAGATATAATGATTAAAATTAAGATATTTATTTTCAACCCTTTTTTGGTTAATACAGTAGTTCTAAGTGATGAAAGTGGCGAAGGTTTAATCATTGATGCCAGCTGTTATACACAAAAGGAAAGGGATGAGCTTGATCAATACATTATGCAAAATCACATTAAGCCTGTAAAGCTTATAAACACTCATTGTCATGTAGACCATTTATTAGGTTGTGCTTATGTAGCTGCTAAGTACCACATTGGAGTTGAATTGCATGAAGGCGACTTGCCGGTGTTTAAAGATGCAAAGCAACATGGCATAGTATTTGGTTTCGATGTCGATGAATTACCCTCTGTAGAGAGATTTCTTTTGGAAGGGCAAGATGTTACTTTTGGCCATTCTTCGTTACAGGTATTTCACGTACCCGGACATTCGCAGGGCAGTGTAGCATTTTTTAATCCTGTACAAAAGTTTGTTATTGTGGGAGATGTTCTGTTTAAAGGCACGATTGGCCGAACTGACCTGCCAGGCGGCAATTATGATCAGCTAATTAAAAGTATTACTTCTAAACTTATGATATTGCCTCCTGATACTGAAGTTATTCCGGGTCATGGTCCTTCAACTACGATTGGAGAGGAGTCGCATTCAAATCCCTTTCTCACGTAAGACATTTTTTAAATTATTTCAAATTATTTTATGGAATTAAACGATTTTGTGTCCAGACATATTGGGCCACGTAATGAAGATTTGCCAATCATGTTAAAAAAAATTGGCGTTCAAACTCTTGATGAACTGATTAGTAAAACAATACCGTCAAACATCAGGCTCGCGCAACCTTTGGATTTACCTGCGCCATTGAGTGAGTATGAATATCTCAAAGAAATAAGAACGATTGCATCGAAAAATAGAGTATTTCGCACTTACATAGGATTAGGCTATTATAACACAATATTTCCTTCAGTAATAAAGCGCAATATACTTGAAAATCCAAGTTGGTACACATCTTATACACCTTATCAGGCTGAAATATCACAAGGAAGACTTGAAGCGTTACTGAACTATCAAACCATGGTGACAGAACTTACAGGCATGAAAATAGCCAACGCGTCGTTGCTCGATGAAGCCACTGCTGCTTCTGAAGCTATGACTATGATGTTCAATTCACGTTCGAAGCAGGCAATTCAAAATAATTCAAACAAGTTTGTTGCCGATCAGCAAATTTTCCCCCAAACACTCGACGTATTAAAAACGCACGCCAATGCGCTTAAAATTGAATTAATAATTACGGATGTTTTTTCATATCAATTCGATGATAAGGTTTTTGGACTGTTAGTGCAGTATCCTGATTTGAATGGAGAAGTACGTGATTACAGGGCTTTAGCCAATAAGGTAAAACAAACAGGAACTTTGGTAGGAGTTGCAGCTGATTTACTCTCGCTTACTTTATTAACTCCTCCTGGCGAATGGGGCGCTGATGTGGTTGTAGGATCAACCCAACGTTTTGGAATCCCAATGGGATATGGTGGTCCACATGCTGCCTTTTTTGCTACACGGGATGAATTTAAACGAAACATGCCTGGTCGTATCATTGGGGTATCGATTGATGTTAATGGGAAAAGGGCTCTTAGAATGGCATTGCAAACACGTGAGCAGCATATTAAAAGAGAACGTGCTACCTCAAATATATGTACTGCCCAAGCTTTATTAGCCATTATGGCAGGCATGTACGCTGCTTATCATGGACCGGAAGGCTTAAAAAAAATAGCGCTCCGCATCCATTCCTATGCAGCAGTCTTGTCACAAAAATTAACTGATTTTGGATACGCTCAGCTAAATAAAAACTTCTTTGATACTTTAAAAATTGAGGTTCCCTCGTCCGTTAGTATTGAGAAAATTAAAGAATTGGCCGGTCAGAATGAAATCAACTTTCGGTATATCGATCAAAAAACCATTGGCATCAGTATCGATGAAACCACCAATATGCAAGATATAAATGATATCATAAAAATATTTGCGCAGGTAGCCGGTAAAAACGTCCAGGTAATCAATGATCTGGAATCGGCCCTTTCCATGGACAAGTTGTTTCATCGCCAGGGTAAATTTTTACAAATGGCTGTTTTTAATCAATACCATAGCGAAACTGAGATGATGCGATACATCAAAATGCTTGAGCGGAGAGACTTTTCTTTAACTCATTCGATGATTTCTCTTGGTTCATGCACTATGAAGCTAAATGCTGCATCTGAATTATTCGCTTTAAGTTGGCCGGAATTTGCTGATATGCATCCTTTCGTTCCCGTTGATCAGGCTAAAGGTTACCAGAAAATATTGACAGACTTGGAACATTATCTTAAGGTGATAACCGGCTTTGATGCTGTTTCATTTCAACCCAATTCAGGAGCATCGGGCGAATTTGCCGGTTTAGTTGTTATTAACGAATATCATCGCCGCCATAATCAAACCCACCGCGATATAATTCTTATTCCTTCTTCTGCACACGGAACAAATCCAGCCAGTGCAGCTATTGCCGGATTCAAAATAGAGGTGGTGAGTTGCGAAGAAAATGGTAACATTAACCTTAAACACCTTAAACAGCTTGCCGAGCAGCATAAGGACAGGCTAGCCGGGTTCATGGTTACATATCCATCAACTCATGGTGTTTTTGAGTCTGATATCAAAGAGATGATCGAAATAATTCATCGTAACGGAGGATTGGTCTATATGGACGGAGCCAATATGAATGCCCAGGTTGGATTAACAAATCCAGCAATGATTGGAGCGGATGTTTGCCATTTAAACTTGCACAAAACGTTTGCTATTCCACATGGTGGTGGCGGGCCTGGAATGGGCCCCATTGCGGTTGCAAAACATTTAGCCGACTGCCTTCCGTCGCATTTTAGCTTGGAAAAAGACGACCGGTCTCCCATGAATGCAGTTTCAGCGAGTCCATACGGAAGTGCAAGTATTCTTTCTATTTCTCATGCTTATTGCAGAATGCTCGGAGGAGAAGGGTTAACATTAGCAACCAAATACGCTATTTTAAATGCGAATTATATTGCCGCTTGTTTAAAAGAATATTATAATTTGCTATTCACAGGCGAGCAGGGGTTTGTTGCCCATGAGATGATATTAGATTGCAGACCTTTTAAATCATTATCCGATATAACGGAAGCGGATATATCTAAACGACTTATGGATTACGGGTTTCATGCACCAACTCTATCATTTCCGGTACACGGGACTCTTATGATTGAACCTACCGAGAGTGAATCACTTCGCGAGTTGGATAGGTTTATTGAGGCTATGGTAGCCATTTACAATGAAATTCAGGATATTAGTAAAAACAAAACGGATAAAAAGGACAATCCGCTGAAAAATGCTCCGCATTGCCAGGATGTTGTGCTTGAAAATGAATGGACACATAGTTATACCAGGCTTGACGCTGCTTTCCCTTTATCATGGATTCATGAAAATAAATTCTGGCCATTTGTGAGCCGGGTAGATGATGCTTACGGCGATCGTAATTTAGTGTGTACCTGCAACTAATAAATCTAGTGAAAACATAAATGCAACTTCTTTAAAAAAGAATCGTAAATTAGTGATGAGTTATTACTAATGCTCAAAGTAATAATAATTCTGCGAACCTCCAGCCTTTTGAGATACCTGATCATTTTTGGAGGTGGGGAGCTGTCAATTGTGCTTCCCGAGTCATTTAAATTTATGAGTAACCAAAATAACTTAAATTTTTATAAATTTGATGGTTAAACATGTATTATAAATAAAAAAAATATGTTTTATAACACATTCCTTGGAGGGTTACTTTTAGCTTCAAAACTGAATTAATACATGAAAAAGAGTTCATACACAGACGAGGAAATAATTAAAGGTATTCAGAGTCAGAATAATGATGTTCTGTTGTATGTATATCGTAAGAATTTAAGATCCGTTAGGTATTATATCGAGAAAAATAGCGGTTCAACAAAGGATGCAGAAGACATTTTTCAGGATGCGTTAGTGCTGATGTATCACAAAATAAGAGAAGGCACTCTTGAATTAACAAGTTCGTTTCACACATATTTATTTTCAATAGTTAAGTTGCATTGGCTCAAACAATTAAATCAACGGGAAAGAAGAAAAACTGACTATGAAGAATGTGATAAATTTGTCAATGATAACGAAGGTTTACTGGAAGATCTTATTCAAGCCGAGAGGAAGGCTGTATTTATAAGACATTTTAATGAGCTAACTACGGATTGTCAAAAGATTATTAAGTTGTTTTTAAAGGGATTAATGATCAGTGAGATAACAAAATTGATGGGCTTTAATTCAGAACAACATACTAAGAATAGAAGATTCCGATGTAAGAAGGTTTTAATTGAGAAAATATTGCAAGATCCTTATTTTAAAGAACTGACAAATGAAAGATTTGGAAAAGATTATCAGATACCTAGATGGTGAAATGTTTGGGGATGAAAAGTTCCTTTTTGAAAAGGAGCTTGTTGGTGACAAATCTTTAAATCAATCTAAACTTCTTATGGAAGAGATTGACAGGGCTATTGATGATGACCAGGTATTTGCTTTTAAGGCAAAACTTGCTGAGACACAGGCATTGTGTAATGCTATTAACGATGCTAATTATGTTGTAGGTGAGGAAACCGGGGTTGTGTTGGAACAGTCATCTAAATATCGCAGGATAAGCTGGAAATATGTTGCTTCTGCTGTAATTACTTTACTGGTAGTGGCATCTGTTTTGTTTTATAATTTTTCAAAAACATCTAATGATAAAATTTTTGCTTCCTATTATCATCGTTACGAAGCTAATTATGAAGCTAATGGTGTTAATAGTCGTTCGGCCGATATTACGAAAGTGAGCAAACTTATCAATGCCGTTCAATTGTATGATTTGGGTAATACCAATACGGCCATTGTCCAATTTGAAGAAATTATCAAAGCCGATCCTGAGAATACGGCGGCTCATTTTTTTGCAGGGCTTGCCATGATAGAAAATCAGGATTATAATAAGGCAATTAATAACCTGCTGTTTGTTATTGGGAAAAATGACATGCCTTATATTGAGCAATCCGAATGGTATTTGGCTCTTTGTTATCTGAAAAAAGATCAGCGTAGCCAGGCTAAGGCTTTGCTGAACAATATTGCCAATAGCGAAAGTTATTATAAAATTAAGGCATCAGATTTACTTACTCAAATACAATAACGTTCATCACTTCAACTCAATTTCTCTATGTGGCGGGGTTTCTTACTTCGCCATTTTTTGTTTCCCGCTATAATAGCGGTGGCCAGCAATAATATGCTCAAAACATACCAGAATGTATGGTTATTTTTTTTAACCGGAGGTTCAAAAATGGAATTAGCATTGCCGAGTACAATATATCCTGCCCAAAAATAGGGATGGGCTTTCATTTCGTCGCTTTGTTTCAGATAGGCTAATTTAGCGCCTTGCATGGCATCACCTATATTTTGTTTGGCAGCAAGATTGCTGTAAAAATAATGGATAAGTTTTGAACTTGTTTTATCACCAACGGACCACAAAGTCATTACAATACTTTTGGCACCTGCGGTAAAAAAACCACGAGCCAAACTAATCATGCCTTCTCCCTTATGTAATTTACCGAAACCTGAGTTACAAGCGCTCAATACTATCAAAGGAGAGTTTATCTGCATGTTATAAATCTCATATGTGTTCAACAATCCTTCGTTAATGGAATCTTTTTCCGGCTTAAAAACCAATTTTGAAAACATGGGATATTCATTGTTAATAATTCCGTGTGTTGCAAGATGAAGAATATCATAATTATCGGCAATACTCTTAAAACGTTTTTCTGTGGCTTGTCTTTTCAATAATGTTTTACCTCCAAAAATGCTGTGTATATCGTTAACTTCATCTATGGTACCAGGTATGGGTAATATTTCAGATGAGTCGCTTTGCACATCTCTTTCATGAGAAGTTAAACGGCTTAATTTTATTTTTTCGTAGCTCGGTGCAATGGCAAGTAATCTTGTATTATGGTATGTTAACTGATGATGATTCATAGCAAACAACGTTCCCGAATAGCTGTAATCTATTACATGCTGTTTAACAAGGTATGACATGTTACGTAAACTTGCTTTTTTAGCAGCTTCGGGTTGGGAGGTAACCAATGATTCGAAAGGAATCTGAGTTAGGTCATCATCGGGAACAATAATAAGTTTCTTACCCTTTATATACGGTTCGGCAGGCTTAACCAAACGATTATAAAGGCGATTAGCCACGCTCGCATAAGCTCTTATTGCAGTATCAGCCAAATCATCCATTGAAAATTGCGAAAGTTTTTTGCGGTAAATCTCGATATCAGAAAAAAAATC
>CAYZNC010000188.1:0-11947 GCA_964478555.1 uncultured Bacteroidales bacterium
CTCGGGCCATCCATTGCCCCAATAAGCTATAGGAGTTATTATAAACCACATTCCCCGCTGTTTCATTTCGTTCACAGCAAAATCGAATAGTCTTAAATGTTCATTGTTGATGAGGTTTCCCAAAGTGTCGCTTATCTCAGTATCCCAAACATGAACCCGGTACAAATCCAAATCGAGGCGTGCCATGTGATACACATCCTGTTTAATAAACTCTTCGAGAGGGTGCCCTGTTTTTTTTGCCATTCGGTATTCATGGGCAAAGGGCAATGTATAATTCACACCAAACCCGTGCAATTCGCTGCTATCCGCAGTCCAACGCATCACTCCATTGTTATCCACATACACCTGGTCGGGATGGGTCTGGGCTTTAAGGCTGTAAAATAAGGTTGAAAGAAATGCAATAACTAATAGTTTAAGTAGAGTCATGGTTAGTAGTCTCTTTTTTTATCTTGGAACATCCTGATTCTGTGCCTACGAAATTAACTCAAAGCAACAATTAAGAAAGTTCAAATCGGCCGATTAACAACACATTTTGGACATGATTACCTCATTTTGGACAAATTGCAAAACATATTGGACAAGCTTTCTTAAAATGGATAAAAAAGTACAGATAAATGTTTAATTCGGTTAAATTTGTTATCATTGATAATTCATTTTCTATGTCTGCTCACAATTATTTCAATATTCCGGGGAAAACAGGGTTATTCCTCATCGGGGTTTTGTTTAATTTAATTGCATTTCAGCAAGTAAAGGCGCATGGATTAAAATATCACGAGTTCAGGCCAATTGATCATAGATTGGGAATGGACGCTTCAGCGGTGAATTGTGTGGTTCAGGATAGTCATGGCATGATTTGGCTGGGTACCGATCGTGGACTTTACAGCTTCGATGGTTATCAGGCACGTCACTATACTGCAATGGCGCAGCTGGGAAAAGGTAACATCGGCGTTGTATATTGTGCTTTAATGGTCGATTCTGTGCATATTTGGCTGGGTGCTGATAACGGGTTATTTGTGTTTAATACTTTTACCGACAGTTTTGAGCCTGCGCCAGGTGGATTGCCCGAAAACATCCGCGCCATCTCACGCATTAATGACCACTTGTTTTGGATAGGCAGCATTAACGGGCTATATCGTTATGATGAATTAAACCATAAATCCGAAAAAATCAATGACCAAATATTACCCCACCAAGCCATATATACCATTTTAAGGTACGATGATAACATATTTTATTTTGGTACCTACAAAGGATTGTGCAGGTACAATATCCAAACAAGAAAATTTGAAAAAGTCTCGTTAGGTGGCAGTTCTCAAACTTCTAACCAATTAATCCTTTCACTTTTGCCCGATTATAGCCATAACTGTATATGGGTGGGCGTTGAAGGAGGGCTATTCGCGTATAACCCCTCTTCGGGACAATCAACGGTAGAATCACTTTTTAAAGGAAACTCCGTTAAATCGTTGTTGCTCGATAACCAAAATTGCCTGTGGGCAGGAACCGACAACGGTTTATTTATATACGAACCTTCAACAAAAAAATACCGGTTGATTCGTCACGATGCACTAAACGATTTGTCACTGATAAACAATGTGGTTTGGTCTATTTTTACTGACCGGGAGCAGAATATCTGGATTGGCACAGATGCCGGAGCTTCACTTTTCATGTATAACGACCGTTTTAGGCTACAATCTATAAGTGAACTTACCGGATCGAGTGAGGGAAATTATATCATCTCTATTTTAGCAGATACCAAAGGTAACCTGTGGCTGGGCGGTAGCAATGGGGTTATCAAGGTAGATAAACTGCACGGAAAAACGATATGGTATCAGCAGAATAACAGCCAATATCCATTGCCACACAATAAAGTGCGTCAAGTGTTTGAAGACGCAAATGGCGACGTATGGATTGCTACCGACGGCAGTATTTGTCGTTATAATGAAAAAACATCAAAATTCGTCCGTTACCGGATTGAAGATGCTACTCATTCTCGTAACGCCAACTGGTCTTATGCCATCTGTCAGGATGAAACACGAAAACTATGGATTGCAACATGTTTGGGTGGACTTTTTGTCGTCGATAAAACACAATTGCTGGCATCGGAAGGAAAAACTTTTGTTGCCGAAAGAAACTATTTTTCTAACAACGGGGCTCAGGCATTATCAGGGAATATGCTTGAGTTTCTTGCGCTCGATAAAGACAGGAACATGTGGGCAGGGACATACAGGGCCGGAATCAATAAAATTGACAGGTTGAACCAAAAGGTGGTTCAATTTACAACGAGATCGGACGATTCTCCTCTACCATCAGATGATGTGACCGCTATGATTGTAGATTCAGACAATTTTTTATGGATAGCTTTTCGAAATCGCATTATGAGGATGAATCCCCGCAATCATAATATGAAAATGGTTGCAGATCCTCGATTAAATGATGCCTTTATCAACTCCTTGGTTGACGACGGGAAACGCATCTGGATGAGTTTGTCCTCCGGACTGTTCTACATTGACAAAGCCACACTGAAACTAAAGCAGATTAGTTCCGGAAATTACTATGCATCGATTTATTATGACCGTAATAGCCACCGTGTGTTTGCGGGTGGTATCAACGAATTTGTGGTGTTCGATCCTGAAACCATATTGGCCGAAGATCAACAAAATAAAATTTTCGTTACATCGCTCTGGATTAACGACAGGCTGGTGCAGGGCGACTCGTTGAAAAACCAACCGGTTAAACTTGGACAGAGTATCAGGTTTTCCCGTGCTATCGAATTGCCCTATCATTTCAATAATCTGTCATTTAGTTTTTCAGACCTTAGCTACAACCAGCTGCAAAACGTGCAATATGCCAATAAACTTGAGGGTTTGGATGCCGTCTGGCACGCTTCGGCAAGAGGTAACCACATCACCTATAATAATTTACCACCTGGCGACTATATACTGATGATCTCGCGTATAGGCAGTGACGGTAACCCTATGCCAAATCCGCTGACATTTTCGGTCAAGATCGATCACCCCTGGTATTCCACCCGGTTTGCAAAATGTATATATTTTGTGCTATTCGTTCTGCTGGTGATAGCCTTCGTGAATTATTACGTCGTACTTAACCGTCTTCGTTTCGAACGGATCGAAAAGGTGAAAACCATGGAGCTGACTGCTCATAAAATTGACTTTCTTACCAATATTTCCCATGAGTTAAAAACTCCCTTAAGTTTGATTATCGGTCCCCTGGGGAAAATAATGGAACAGGTGAAACCACAGGCTTTGAAAGGAGAGTTAGCCAATGTCCGTCAAAATGCTTTGAAAATGGGCTCTCTCATTCACCAGATGATGGAGGCGAGCAGGCAGGAATTTGACGGATTCGGACTGATTGTGTCAAAAACCGATGTGATTGCTTTTGTGCGCAGTGTGGTGTCTGTATTTGAAAAACCGCTGGGGGAACGGTCTATCAGGATAAATTTAGAGAGTAACCTGCCTTCTTTTTTTATTGAAGCCGACGTATTAAAACTGGAAGTTATATTAAACAATATTTTTTCGAATGCTTCGAAATTTGCCCCTGAGGGCTCGGTTATCACAATAATGATTGATGCTTTGCAGGATGGTGTAAAATTGTCGGTAACAGACCAGGGACCAGGCATAGATGCCCAGGATTTACCGCACGTTTTCGAACGTTTCTTCCAATCGCGGCATACGCTATCTCAAAACAAAGAAGGATCAGGCGTAGGATTATCTATTGTGAAGGAATATGTGCAATTGCACCACGGCACGGTAAAGGTACTTTCAGACGGAGTGAATGGAACATGCGTGGAAATGGAACTGCCCAGAGTACAAGTGATGGAGGAGACAGAAGCTCCTGCCAACCAGCAAACTTCTACAACCGGAGAATCTGACAGTAGACCTCTTTTGTTGATTGTGGAAGACAACGTGGAAATATTATCGTTTATTTCCAAAAGCCTGTCAAATGACTTCAAATGCATCAGTGCCCTGAATGGAAAACTGGGACTCGAAGCAGCATTGGCCCAAACTCCTGATGTAATTGTTACAGATATTATGATGCCCGTGATGGATGGCATGGAGATGTGCCGCAAGCTGAAAGAAAATATTGCCACTTCGCTTACACCGGTGGTTATGCTCACTGCCAAAGATGATAAAAACACAGAATTATTGGGATATCGCACCGGAGCAGATGCTTTTATTGCCAAACCATTTGAAATCGGATATTTGTCTGACAGGCTTCATCAATTATTAAAGGGAAGAAATTTACTGGTGCAGAAAGCCCGTCAGGAAGCGATTATTCAACCTAAAGAAGAGGAATTACTTTCGGCCGACGAAAAATTGCTGGCAACCATTACGCAAATTATAGAAAGCGAAATCACTAATCCCGATCTGAATGTAAACGTGCTTTGTGAAAAATCGGGTTACTCTCTTAAACAGATTTACCGGCGCATTAAATCTCTCACCGGACAGACAGCAGTTGATTACATCCGGTCGGTAAGGCTTAAAAAGGCAGCCATGCTATTATCACGCAAAACGTTTACGGTGGCTGAAGTCATGTACATGGTGGGCTTTAACAATCATTCTTATTTTGCCAAACGTTTTCAGGAAATGTATGGCAAGTCGCCCAAGCAATATGCGGAGGGGGCAGCAAATAACGGTTCTTCATCGTCAAAAAATCCATAATTCCACAGGCAACAGGAACATCTGGCAAACATCCACTTTGCAAAGTGTTTGAGAAGCAATATAATTTAACAGTGTTTTTTTACATATTAATTTGAAAGCTATTAAAACCCTCACCCTGACTAATGTTTTCAAGTATAATACCGCAACAATTAAATTACACTGACTAAAAAGTCTTTTGATTTTTGTAAATTTGCAAAATTTCTTAAATACATTCCTATGGCACACATCATCAATGATATTTCAAGAACGTTTAATGAATATCTACTTATTCCAGGCCTTACAACAAAAGATTGTATCCCTGATAATGTGAACTTAAAGACCCCTTTGGTGAAATATTCTAAAGAGAAAAATGCTGAAATTGTTTTAAATACTCCTTTTGTTTCAGCCATTATGCAATCTGTTTCAGATTCGAATATGGCTATAGCTTTGGCAAGAAATGGGGGGCTATCCTTCATTTTTGGCTCTCAGTCCATTGAAGATCAGGCTGAGATGGTGAAAAAAGTAAAAAAATTCAAGGCTGGGTTTGTAGTAAGCGATGCTAACTTAAAACCTGAAGAAACCCTAAGAGATGTAATTGATATAAAAAATAGAACCGGATTTTCAACCATTGGTATAACTCACGACGGAACCTCTGATGGCAAATTATTAGGAATGGTAACAAGCAGAGATTATCGACCAAGCAGAGATAGTCTTGACAATAAAATAAAAGACTTTATGACACCTTTCTCAAAACTCATAACAGGCAGCTATGGAATTAGTCTGGAGGAAGCGAATAACATAATTTGGGAAAATAAAATAAATACACTTCCGATCATTGATGATAAACAATGCTTAAAATATTTCGTCTTCAGAAAAGATTACGACAATCACATTGATAATCCTAACGAATTACTTGATGCAAACAAAAGATTATTGGTTGGCGCTGGTATCAACACTAGAGATTATGCAGAGCGTATTCCAAAATTGGTAGAGGCTGGCGTTGATGTTATTTGTATAGATTCATCCGATGGATTCTCGGAGTGGCAGAAAGAAACGATTAAGTATGTCAGAGATAATTACAGCGAAACCTTAAAGATTGGAGCCGGAAACGTTGTTGACCGCGATGGTTTTAACTATTTGGCAGATGCCGGAGCTGATTTTATAAAAGTAGGTATTGGAGGAGGGTCCATCTGTATAACACGGGAGCAAAAAGGGATTGGAAGAGGACAAGCTACTTCATTAATTGAAGTTGCCGGAGCACGCGATGAATATTTTGAAAAACAGGGGATTTATATTCCAATTTGTTCAGATGGCGGTATTGTGCAGGACTATCATATGGTTCTTGCTTTGGCAATGGGAGCAGATTTTATAATGATGGGAAGATATTTTGCAAGATTTGATGAAAGCCCGACTAAAAAAATAATCGTTAATGGAAATTATGTTAAAGAATACTGGGGTGAAGGCTCTAATCGTGCAAGAAACTGGCAAAGATATGACATGGGAGGCAAAGAAACGCTTAAATTTGAGGAAGGTGTTGATAGTTATGTTCCTTATGCTGGAAAATTGAAGGACAACCTTGAATCAACCCTGGGTAAGATAAAGTCGACCATGTGCAGCTGTGGTGCATTTTCAATTTCCCAATTAAAAAAGAATGCAAAAATCACCATGGTCTCATCCACAAGTATTATCGAAGGCGGTGCACACGATGTCATATTAAAAGAGACCGCACGGGAGGATTAAAAAGCCGAGCGGGAAAAAAGGAAAGTTTACCTTAATGCGTGATGTTATGACAATAAATTGTTTAAACAGATTTAAAATATCGATTTCTTCCATAGTAATATTTTATTTATCTGTGAATTGCGGCTACTGTCAGAATAAACATACGATAGACAGTATTCAAAAAAGTTACCAGATATGTTTAGATAATGGACAGTTTATGTCAAGTTGTTCTAAAAGATATTATCGACAAATGGACAGTGTATTGAACGTAGTTTATTCCAAACTTCGATTGAATATTGATTCGGTTGCTAAAATTCAACTTAAAAAGGAACAAAAAGAATGGCTTTTAAAACGAGACAAATACTTTAAAGAAAATCAAAACGAAATCTCAGGAAGTGCAGCACAAGATGACATCATGGAAATGTATGATAAAAATGCCAACTTTGTTAAAGGACGGGTTTTGTATTTGATAGAAAGATTTGAAAAAATTAAGAAAAAATAAATGCACTATTCCTGGTGCATCATCGACCAGAGGATTCAAGTTCTGGCGCGTTCCTCAATCAATGACAGTTTCTATTGAACGTATGAAAGATCCGACGACAGCCGCGAAGCGCTCGGGCTGGTCATAGTGGAGTCCGTGGCCAACTTCCGGGATCTGGTCAACCTGAAATCTCGGATTAAGACGTTGCAGCTCTTCGGCAACAACAGACGAAACCACGCCTTTATCACCAAATACCAGCAGGCTTGGAACATCAATCGCACTCACCAATTGCTTATAATCAGGGTTTGGTGGCGTGAGAACGTCGAAAGCCGACATACTGGTTTGAAGTCGTGCCCGAGCTATTAGCTCTATGGTATCCGATGATCGATTTGGGTGTCTACGCTGCAAATCTGTCAACAACTCCTCTAATGATTTACCGAGAATTCGTCGATGCTGATCGTCTATACCACTATCACGAATTTCGCGCTGAACTTTTGTGCTCAAAAACGTTGGATCAGCTAATATCAGGCCACGGAGTAGCTTTGGGCTACGACTTGCTACTATGGCTGCAGTCATACCTCCCATAGAATGTCCGAGCAGAACAGAAGGAGGAAGTCTTAGGGAATTTATAAGACTTATTACATCGTTTGCATGGTCTTCGTATCGATATCCATAGTCAGGCACACTTGATTCTCCGTGGCCACGGGCATCAGGCATGATTATGTCATATTCTTTCTCCAGAACATGTGCCAAGCCTGTCCAGCATGCTCCATTAGCAGTTAATCCGTGTAGTAAAACCAAAGTGGGTTTGCCTCCTCCAGTTCTTGTGTAGTGTATCTTAATTCCGTTTGTTTCGCAGACTGCTGAGTTCCAGTTGGTCATTAGTTGTTCCCTCCGAGCGTAAAATTCATGGTAAAGTTAATTAATTATGATGTGCCCCTAGGTATTAATCTATTTATCCTTCCTAAAGCCGAGGCAGAATCATATGAATTGCGCTCGTACTTCGTGCATGAAATGTACATTTTTTATTGTATTCAATTAAAAAATGAATCTTAACTTTGTTAACATTCAATGGAATACTATAAAACGGCAATGATGCAATAAAATGAACTCAGATAAAGGCTCAAAGCAATTAAATGTATACTCGCCAGTCCCAAATGGTGTTTTGTATTTTGTGCACCACATGGAATATACCAGTATAACTATTGAAGCCCATCGTCAGGATTATTATGCAATTTGCTTATTGAGCGAAGGTGAAATGATAGTAGAAACCAATCTCTTTTTACATCATGCCAAAGGACCTTCAGTTTTTGTTATTGCACCCGGAGTTATACGTAGATTTTTGGATACGGAAAAAATAAAAAAAGCTACCGTTGTTTTCTTTGAGAAGGACTATTTCCTTAAAAATCAGGCAAACATACATTTTCTGGACAAGTTTGATTTTTTTGAACAAAAAGACCAACATATTATTGCGTTGGACGAGTTACAACATCTCAAATTCCTGAATTATTTTCAATTAATAGAACAAAAAGCAGCAGATGCAGCCCCACACACGCCTGATATTATAAGGAGTTTCATATACATCCTACTGAATGAACTAGATGATATTACGAGTAGCCGGAGTATGGCGCAGGTTCCTTCTGTAAGCCGGAGCGAACAACTTTTGCTGGAATTTAAAACACTACTTACCAAATATTTTATAGATGAACGCCAGCTTGCGTTTTATGCCGAAAAACTGCATGTTACGCCCAAATATTTATCGGCCGCAATAAAAGAGGCAAGCGGAAAAACAGCTGGAGATTGGATTGCAGATATGCTAATTCTCGAAGCCAAAGTTTTATTACTCGACAAACAACTTACCATTACTCAAATAGCTTATAAGCTTAAATTTACCGACCCATCCCATTTTGGAAAATTCTTCAAAAGCCAGACAGGACAAAGCCCTTTAATGTACCGAAATAAAATTTAATTTTTTTCGGCATTTTATACCAGTTTATCATCCAAACATACCTTTCTTAACCCATCGGGTTGCCATAATTTTGTATCAGAGGATAATTCATATCACCCAAAAACAATCCGTTAGCCTGCGATTTGGAAACGGGTGCATGTTTACAATAAATTTAAAAAAATAATTATGGCAAAAGTATTATACATCGTATCAAATCCGAAACCTATTGATAAATCGGTTTCGCTTAAATTAGGCAAGGAATTTATTGAGGATTATAAAAAGGAAAATCCTCACGACGAGGTTGTTGAAATTGATTTATACAAAACAGAAATTCCGGAATTAGATAACGAGGTTTTAGGCGTTCACAGTGGAATTCCTGTTTCAGATCCAAAAGCCCTTGAGAAGATAAGCCAGATAAACCATTTTACCGACCAATTTATTCAAGCCGACAAATATATTTTTGTAACTCCTTTATGGAATTTGGGACTACCTGCCAAAACGAAAACTTATATCGATACCATTTGTATTGCCGGCAAAACATTTAAGTTTTCACCTACTGGTGTTCAGGGTTTATTAAAAAACAAGAAATGCTTGCACATTCATTCTTCAGGCGGTTTTCACTCAAAGGACCCACAAAGCCATGGCGATGGATATTTAAAAGATATTATGTCGTTTTTAGGGGTACATGATTACAAAAGCATTGTGGTAGAAGGGCACCAGGCTGCACCGGATAAAGCGCAGGAAATTATTAGTTCGGCTAAAGCAAAAATTCCTGAAATCATCCATTGGCTTTCTTGAAATCACGTAATCAATAAATTAAAAAAGGTCATTACAATGAAAGATGCATTAAAACAAGGTATTATTGGCGGAGTTATGGGTTTTATCATGAGTTTCGCAATGAATTACTTTCTCATGCCCTTTCCTGTTACATTTTTGGGAAATGCTCTTGGCAATGGTATGAGTGGCTTTTTAAGCGGTTTTATGGGTGGTTTTATAGGACTACTTGCTTATTTAATTCAAGTAAAAAGGCAGAAATTAAAAACAAGTAAACAAATTAAAAATGAATAAATTATTAACCATAAAAGCAATATCCCTTTTAATTGGCGCAATATTTTTAACATCGCTGGCAATTGCCCAGGAAGAGAATTTAAAAACTTTGCCTCCAACACCAGTTGAAGTTTTTTTTGGAAACAATCGTTTTGTTTCTCAAATTTCGCTCAATAAAAAATTTGCTGAAAATAGCAGATTCGGATTTCTTGCTACATCATATATTGCTGCCGATTACGGAAATGATAAGAGCGAGAATGAGTCAATGAATGAAGCATTAATCAATTTCGAAATTCTGAAGGGTTTTGGGCTTGTGTCCGGAGCTGCTTTAAATTCACAGTGGGGTTTTCGTCCTTATTCCGGCTTCCAGTATCTTTATGCAAATCAGCAACTTTTTGTTATGATGATACCCGGATTTTATTTAACCGAATCTCACAACTTTGAAACGGTTGGAATTATTGAATACCGACCTCATTTAAAGAACGATTGGTCTCTGTATTCCCGACTCGAAGGCTTATACAACGCCGATATGGTTACAAAAAAACACGACCGGAGTTTTATCTATGGTCGCTTAGGACTTAATTACAAAACTATCGGGTTTGGCTTTGCTGTGAATTACGATTGGTACGGCCCATTCAAAGCTGAAAAAGACAATGTAGGAGTGTTTATTCGAAAGGCATTCCGGTAATTGATTCCTTAGATGTAATTTAAAGGTTCTGATATTAAATTATTTCCCTGACTTTAGCCTTGCAATGGCAGCAGAAAATTTTCTTTCTTCATTATCACTTTTTTCATTTGGTAGAATATTTCCATAGAAGTCAAGAATATTTTCACGAAGTTTATCATTCACTTGCTTAATAGGCTGGGAAGGAAGTTTTAATAACAGTTGTTTATAGGTGTCATCCACAAGTGAGTATTCACAAGGAGAAGTTTTTCTTCCTGTATCAAAATTAATATTGTCAAGTTGCAGCGAATGGGTTTCACATTTTCTCAACACCACAGAATAATCTGATACGATGCGGGTAAAGCTTTTTAAAAAAAGCGCTTCAGCTGGTTGGGTAGGTGGTTTAAATTTAAGAATACTTGCCAACCCAACTTTGGGAAAGAACTTGATCACGAATGCCATTACATATATATCAAAACCGGGCTTGTGATAATTCGTTCCCCATTCCTTATTATACTTTGCACGATTGATATCATAATTGAATTGCTTGCGTGTGATTCCAGGCTGCGAGGCTATAATATCTTTTTTCTTTGAAATCCAGGCTGCGTTTGTTAATTCAGGCAGAAAAGTTTTTACTGACCATCTGAACGTATTGATGGCCAAAGGTAGATCAACAAAAACATTTTTCAATTCTAAACCGTATGTAAGTAGAAAAGCTCGCTCCAGCAATGGCTCTGCCACTTTAAACCCGATAAAATCATGATACGATTTAGGGGCAAATTTCCCCCTTGCCACCTGTAACACATCAAAGCCAAATTCCATTCTGCGGTGGGCAATAGGATCCTCAAGATAGGAAATTGTATCACCAAACTTTTTCCGGTCCTTAGGATACACCATACTCACAGAGAGATTTACGGCATCCGGATGACCATCTCTATCTGAGATGTAATGCGCCAGGGCGCCAAGTGCGAAAGCAAATTCATTTATATTCTGAGCTTCTGACAGTATATTAATTACGAAGTCGCCGCTACGGACGTAATGCAGCAGATCAGTAAAAAAGATATTTCCGAATGGAAAGTAACCCATGTCAGGCATAATGGCCCCTCCATATGCGTATGCATGTGCTTTACTGATATCCTCAGACGTGGCATTGGGAAATTTTTTCTTCAAAAGAGGAACAATATTGCTATCCCATGCAGCATCTATAATTGCTTCATGAGTTAATACGCCAAAACCTGAAGCATTGGTAAAGCCAAGCATTAGAATGAATGCGAGGATTAACTTGCTGCTTTGTAAAAAAATTTTGGATGAGAAATATTTTCCCATAGCAATTAGTCATGATTACATTTTCACAACACAAAGGTGAGTTCAAAAGATTCGAAAAGCCTTATATATTTTTGGAAAAGAATTACATCATTCACACAATTGGA
>CAYZNC010000189.1:0-8537 GCA_964478555.1 uncultured Bacteroidales bacterium
ACAACTCCCTGGCCTACTAAAATGACTGTGAAAATAATTGCAAGTGGCAGTAACAAATATACCACACTTCGGGTCATATCGGCCCAAAAATTGCCGAGGTTATCAGTGGTCTTCCTGGTCAAACCCCGAATCAATGCCAATACTACAGCTATGCCAGTGGCTGCGCTTACAAAATTCTGCACTGTCAGCCCCACCATTTGAACCAGATAGCTCAGCGTATTTTCGCCGCTATAGGACTGCCAATTGGTATTGGTGATGAAACTTACAGCCGTATTAAATGCAAGATGCCACGAAACATTGGGCAGTTTTTCTGTGTTCAGTGGCAAATATGCCTGTAATACTTGTATTAGAAATAGAAGTATCATTCCAAACAAGTTGAAAAGGAGGACGCCGAACATATAAGTCTTCCAGTTCATCTCTTCTTCGCTTTTGATGCCGGTTGTGCGGTAAACTAATTTTTCGAGCCAGCCAAAAACCGGCTTCATAAAATGGGTTTCGCCCATGAAAACTTTTGCCATGAACTTGCCTAACAAAGGCGCCAGAGCAACTAATGCTACCAGGAAAAGAATCAATTGAATCGCTTCATTCATATTTTTGTAAATTAAGTTTTAAGCCAATAATTTTTTCGTACTAACGATCATCTTGTTAAAATTTTTCAGGTCGTAATAGCGTATACACCAAATAACCCATAATCAGCAGGGCTACAATACCACCAATCAGATAGCTTATGGGACCGTTGGAGACAGCTGAGTTCGAAGGAGCCGGTATAGCTACAAGAAAAATAAACGATGTTGCAACTTTTGTTTTCATTTTTTCTATGTTTAAATTATGATACAAAGTAATCTACAAAGTCGTAATGGAATTATAAAGAAATTAGGACGAGGTATAAAGATTTTATAAAGATGAAGTTAATATTGCATAAAAGGGTTGCAGATATTGACTTAGAAAGCTAGCGACAATGAATGACAGTGATCCGTAAAAGTTATTGAACAAAATAGTCAATGTAACGCTTATATATAAGGTTTAATATTCCAATACGTTTATTTAACAAAATCTAAATCTTTTTTATAAAATTAAGTAATATAAAATAATAATTCAGATAAAATAATACTGTAAATATCTCATGCCCTGCATATTATGTCTTGCATCTAATACCTTATATCTTGTTCCTAGAATCTCTTTATGAAAGTACACGTAGTTTCCGAAACACAATTTGTTACCAAAGGCCAAGGGGTTCATACCGCTTTTATTGAACATGTTGAGTTACTGAAAGAAAAAAACGATGTTAAAGTGGTAGTCAATTCCGAAGGCCTTGGCGACGTTATGCACAGTCATACCTATGGTCCTTATTTTTTTTGGAAGGGTCTTCATTACAAGGGTAGGAGAGTTTTTACCGTGCATGTGATACCTGATTCCATCAAGGGTTCCCTGCCTATGTGGAAGTATTGGTACCCCATTGTTAAGTGGTATTTCAAACAAGTTTATTCTTATGCTGATGTTTGTATCGCTATTTCTCCTACTGTTGAACAGGCAATCAGGGATTTAGGATCAGAGACAGAAATCGTAAATATTGCCAATCCCATACCCATTGACCGTTGGAAACGCACCGATGAAAAAAGAAAAAAGGGCAGGGCTATGTTCAATTTATCTGAAAACGATTTTGTTGTATTAGGTGTCGGTCAACTGGAAGGACGAAAAGGCATTGACGATTTTATTGATATTGCTGAAGCCATACCGGGGGCAAAATTTATATGGGCTGGCGGACGACCATTTGGAGCATTCACGGAAGGTATCAAAAGACTTAATGAAAGAATAGCAAGGGCCTCTCCACACATTAGTTTTGTGGGGTTAATTGATTTGGAAAATATGCCTTATCTCTATGCCGCAGGCGATGCTCTTTTGTTTCCATCCTTTCAGGAAAACTGTCCCTTAGCCCCATTGGAAGCGGCTGCTTGTGGCATGCCGGTTGTGTTTAGAGATTTAAAGGAATATACCACTTTGTATGAACACCCTTACTTAAAAGCGGCTAATAAGCAGGAGTTCATTGAATTAACAAGAAAATTGATCCATGATCAATTGTTCTATCAGGAAGGGCTTAAGATTTCCGACGAACTACTTACCCAATTTGATAAAGCCGCGATCAGAGAAAAATTGATCGTATTGTACCAATCATTAATCGATACGTATTGTACCAATCATTAATCGATAAAAAAAGGCAGTAAGGGAGAAAAAGTTATCTTTACCCTCCAACAGTATGAATTATCGATTAACATGAACAACAACGAACTTTTACAACTTATCGGACAACGGCAGAGTGTGCGGGGTTATGTAAACAATCCTGTGGAAAAAGAAAAACTGATGCGTTGCATTGAGGCGGCACGCTTGGCTCCCTCTGCCTGTAATGCACAACCCTGGAAATTTATCATTATCGACGAACCTGTTTTAAAAAATACTATTGCAGATCTTACCTCCAGTAAGCTGCTATCCATGAATCATTTTACCAAACAGGCACCTGTTCATATTGCCGTTGTGCGTGAAAAAGCCAATTTTACTTCTAACATGGGTCAGGTTATAAAGGATAAGGAATACCCTCTCATTGATATCGGTATTGCAGTCGCTCAATTTTGTTTGCAGGCTACGGTAGAAGGTCTTGGTACCTGTATTATCGGCTGGTTTCAGGAAAAAAAGGTGAAACAGCTATTGCATATACCCAAAAATAAACGACTGGAATTAATGATCACTGTCGGCTACCCCGCAACGGATGACATACGTCAAAAAGTAAGAAAAGAGGTAACCCAGATATTATCGTTCAATGGCTATTAGGATAGGAAAATAAATGATGTTTAAAAATCGAAAATTAGTCCCAGTGTAGGAATAATACCCAAAAACTTCATATCTTCTTCATCAGGTTTGTTGTCATTAGTTTCATACCGGTGTCCAATACAATTTTTGCGGTTCAAAATATTAACAACGTCTACGTAAAATTGCAAGGGACGGGAAAAAACCTTAAAGTCTTTTTTAAATCTCAAATCGAGGCTGAAATAATAAGGTAAATAAGCAGTTTTTATTTCATTTCCTAAAACCCATTGCTTTGCTGTTGCATCCCAAAAATTTTCCTGATAAGCGTAACCACTCCCATAGGTAGCTTTTATATCAAATTCTATCCGGTTACGCAATTTCAATGATAATAAGGACGAAACAGTATGGCGCTGATCAGTGTATCGCGAATAATAATTGGTGGTACCTTTCAGTCTTTCTTTGGAATCGCCAAGACTGTAATTAAACCAAAAATCGAATTTCTTTTTTGTAACTACGAATTCAAAATCTATTCCAGTTGCATAGCCTTCTGTGCTATTGTCTTTTACATCATAAATAAGTTCTCCGGTTGAGGTTCGCAGCACCGGAATCAGGTCATTGTATTTTTTGTAATATCCTTCAATTTTAAGGGTAATTTCATTTTGTTTTCTTTCGATCCCAACCATATATTGTGTGGTTTTCTGGCTTTTGGTATTTTCTGATGTTGCGAAGTTGTACTTCAATTGCTTCATTAAAGGCGTTTTGTAAAAAATACCCCAGGCAGCAGTCAATTTTAAATCAGGATTGATCAGATAAGAGATGTTTGTTCTCGGACTGATGTCTAACCTTTTATTAAGCTCAAAATAATCGAAACGAGCACCCAGGTTAAATGTTAATTTAGAAGTTGCATCCCACACATGGGTTACGTAACCGCCAAATTTTAAAGCGTGTGCCTTGAATACTTCATAATTGTTTTGTTCAACATTGGCGGGAACATAAATCGTACTTACAGTATCCGGATAATGATCAGTATTGTTATACAAATCCGTTGAGGAACTTATAGTCCGTTTGTAATCAAAATCAGCGTGTCTGATGTATATGCCTGTTTTTGTATTGTTGTTCTGGTTGAACATGATCTTCCCGGAAAGTTTGTATTCGTAATTCGTAATATCATAATCCTTAATGTCGTCATTTTGAGAAAACGCACGATTGAACAACAACGGAGAGGAATAAGCGAACGTTACGGTGTCTCTACTATATTGCGGGGAATTCTCCCGCTCGTGATAAAAAGAAATTTCCGAATTCAGGATAAACTTTCCCGACAAAATATGCCTGCTTGAAAGGGCCAGCAAAAGATCATTGTATTTGGAATCCAATAGAAAATTATTGCGCTCGGATCTCGAAACATCAACCATTTGCTGATTAATATAATCATTCCAGTAATTTTTGGTATCATGCATTTGTGGCCCGATTTTATCAGCATCTTGCGAATAGATGGCGAATGCCGAAAGCTTATGTCTTGAGTTTATTTCATAATCGAACTTTGTTTGTATGTCGTAATAACGTACAGATACCTTGTCTTTTGAATCTATCATTTTTACTACAGGATCGAGATAACTGCGCCGGGCCCCAAAAAGCAAAGAAGCTTTTTTACCCATGGGAATTTCAGATACTATTCCCAGATCGATCATCCCCAAGCTTACCCTTCCTGTTATACTGTCGTTATTCGCTTTTCGATAATCAACACTCATAACGGAACTAAGGGCGTCGCCATATTCTGCACTAAAGCCCCCCGCTGAAAAATCTATACGCTGAACGAGGTCGATGTTGAAAATACCTATACTGGCAAATGGGAAAACTTTAATATGATAAGGTTCTGCTACTTCTATACCATTGATGAGGATCAGGTTTTCGTCGTAAGTGCCCCCCCGCACGTTGTAACGAGCATTCATCGCGTTATTGGAACTAACGCCCGGTAGCATTTGTACGGAACGAAAGATGTCTTTTGTTGTTCCTGCCAGGTTATAGCTTTCGATGCTTTTGAGCGTGGTAAGACTCGATGCCTGCAAATTGCTCCGGCTTGCATATACGTTTACTTCGTTAAGGTTAAGGCTTACCGGTTGAAGGAAAATGTTTATCAAGGTATCTGTTTCTTGTACTTCAATAGTTGAAGTGGCATAACCCACTGAACTTATTTGCAGTGTGACAGGAAACGATGTAAACTTATTTTTGAAATAACCTGATTCATTGCATGAAAATGCCACTTTTGAGTTTTGAATTTTTATGATCGCATAAGGGACAGGTTCATTGGTATCGGCTGTTTTAACCCAACCTTCCTGTGTGGTTTGGGAAAATGAAAAAAAACTGAACAGAAACAAGCTCTGGGTGATAAGAAGAATTCTTTTAAAGTAAGTCATATTTGTAATTGCAATATCTTTATTTATTCAGTGCTAACGCATTCGTGTGTTTGCATTGGTTTCAAAAATAAGAAAAATATAATCAGTATTGAGTTTGAAGTATGGAAAATGAAAGAATATTTCAGATTTGCCAATCCTATGAAATCCGTTTGATTTTTCATAAATTGCGTTGAACTTTCAAACCTGATGCTTGATACATTATATGCCCCTGATAAAAATTAAAATTCAACTAAATTGAAAAAAACAACCCTGCTAAATATTCTTTTTTTGTTGTTGATAAGTCCTTATGCAGTTGGACAAAGCTTTTCTGAAAAACTTTCAAATGCTGCGCTCGAATTGACAAAACAAAAAGTTAGCTACGACCCCGCATATTTTAAAATTAGCTATCCGAATGGCGATGTTCCCAGCAACAAAGGAGTATGTACCGATGTAATCATCCGGGCTTATCGTAAACTTGGCGTCGACCTGCAAGTAGAAGTTCACAAAGACATGGAAGCAAATTTTCATAAATACCCAAAAAAATGGGGATCGGGAACTGACAAAAATATTGATCACCGGCGAGTTCCTAATTTAATGGTGTTTTTTTCGCGTCATGGGAAAGTAAAGCTTATTACCGAACAACCCAAAGATTATATTCCCGGAGATATCGTTTGCTGGGACTTGGGAGGCGGGGAAACCCATATTGGTCTCGTCGTAAACAAGAAATCAAAAGACGGAAGCCGGTATTTGATAGTTCACAATATCGGCTATGGCCAGGAACTTGAAGATTGCTTGTTCAAATACAAAATAATCGGACATTACAGGTATGAAAAATAATAATAGGGTGATGGACAAATATTGTAAACCATAAATTTAAAAACTATGAAAAAATTATTTTTATTAGGAATTCTTATCTTACACTATCATTGCTCATTTTCCCAATGGGGTATCAATGGAGATTACTTGTATTACAATCAGGGTGGAATTATAATTGGAGATAATGTGCCTGTTAAGAACAGAGATAACTCAAAGTTATCTATTATAAGCACATTTGATTCATATGGTGGTGGGGGATATGGGATAGTTGTAAAACATGCAACAAATCATAGTTTATTAAAATTTAATTCACTTAGTATTATTGGATATTCCAGTATTTGGAGTACCCAGGCGCAATGTGCAGCGATTGCATCAACACTCACTATTTCAAAAGATAACGCATCTCAGTATAATACTAACAACGCAGGTGGGGTATTTCAATTAACCTTTGATAATTATACTCCTGAAGGCTCCCTTACGGCTTGCCATTATTTGGGAGGAACCTTATCATTAATTAATGGTAGTATCAATCAATATCCTCCCAAATCAATAATATCGGCTGTAATTGGAGAGGATCAGATAAAAAATGAAAATACTTTTGCGGGTTACTTTATAGGAAAAGGATATTTTAGTGATAATATTGGGATTGGAATTACAAATCCAAAAGAAAAATTAGAAATTAAAGGCAATATAAAATTCGACGATCCCAATACAGGTCTATATTTAAAATCTCCGGATGGAAAAGTGTGGAAGATAACTATTGATAATAATGGCCAATTGAAATCAGAACCTGTGGCAGATACAAATCATTAAAAACGGACTTCATGAATTTCAGCGTAGGAGGACCTTCCAGCGTCAGAATGACCTGGAAGTATCGAAATCTTCAAGAAAATTAAAATTATTAGGATTATTTCCTTTTTGCCCGTCCATACTGTATGGGCCAATTTACATCTTCTGTAAGCTCATGTGCGGCTCGTAATGGAAAGTAAGGATCGCGCAGGAATTCCCTGGCTAACAGCACAAGATCTGCTTTTCCCGTAGAAATAATCGAATTGGCCTGTTTAGATTCGGTTATCATTCCTACAGCACCGGTTAAAATACCTGTTTCCTTTTTAATTTTAGCTGCAAAGTTTACCTGGTAGCCAGGAGTCGCAGGAATTACAATATCAGGCACTATTCCGCCCGAAGAACAATCAATCAGGTCTACCTCTAAGGATTTTAGAACCTTGGCAAGGATTACGGAATCGTCTATCGACCATCCCTCTGGCAACCAGTCAGACGATGATATTCTAACAAATATAGGTAGATCAATATGCCAAACCTTACGAATGGCTTTAACAATTTCAACAAGAATACGTATTCTGTTTTCCAGGGATCCTCCGTATTCATCCGTTCTTTTGTTACTCAGGGGCGATAAAAATTCGTTGATAAGATACCCATGGGCAGCGTGAATTTCAATTATTTTAAAGCCCGCAATAAATGCTCTTTTAGCTGCTGCTGTGTAGGCTTCAAGTAAATTTGAAATATCATGCTTGGTTAAGGCTTTTGGAATTTCTGTTTCCGGTGAAAAAGGAATACTACTTGGAGCTATTGTCTTCCATCCGCCTTCCGTTTCCGGAATAAATTTATTTCCGTTCCACGGTTCGCTGTGACTGGCCTTTCTACCGGCATGGGCAAGTTGAATACCCGGTACAGCTTTATGTTGTACAATAAAATCAGTAATTTTTTTCAGATTGTCGATGTGTTCGTCTTTCCAAATGCCTAAATCGGAGGGCGTAATTCGTCCTTCCGCTGTAACTGCTGTGGCTTCAGTCATAACTAAAGCAGCTCCACCAATGGCCCTCGATCCTAAATGTACCATATGCCAGTCGTTAGCATACCCGTCAACACTCGAATACTGACACATCGGAGATACCGCTATGCGATTTTTTAAGGTTATACTCCTTATCTTTAAAACACTAAACAATGATGCCATACGCTATTCAACTAATTTAAGGTGATAAAGAATAAACAAGTTTTTCGATGAATGGTTAAATAGATGCTAGAAATAAGATTTTAGATGTAAGATATTAAAATTCTTTAATTTAGACATTTATAGTAGTGTTTTTGGGTAGAATTATTATTAAAAAATCGAGCAGTCCGGTAAATACCATTCATCAATAGAACAACCTACTGTTTTCGAAATTGTTATTGTAAAGCAAAGTTATAAGCATTCTAATTTGGCGATTACAATTCAAAAAGAATAATTCAAAAAGTTATGGAAAAATACAAAAATGTTGCAGGAAATTCGGGGGTTATCGCCTATGAAGCAGGAGCTGATTTTATCAAAATAGAATTTATCGATGGATCCGTTTACCTGTATAGTTACCGAAATCCGGGTAAAGTTCATGTGGAGAATATGAAAATGCTGGCAGGAGGAGGAAGAGGACTAAGCACATATATTAGCCGGTATGTACGGGTTAATTATGAGGCAAAATTGGTGTAACCCTTTTGTTATTACGCTGAACCGAAAGTATTTAAAATTGATAA
>CAYZNC010000189.1:8637-11798 GCA_964478555.1 uncultured Bacteroidales bacterium
AAAAAGCCCAGAGGGCTGACATCAGGTAAAAAATAATTAGTACATAGGTATTTCCAAGGGGCGATTCAATCATCTCCATTGATACTATAAATTTGCAAAAATTGCAGGTAATCAAAACAAAAACCTTTTATTTATGGTTTATAATAAAGCATAAATTGACTAACAATGTATTTGCTAAAAGTTGGGATATTTCTTTTTAATGAGGTGGAAGTTTTAGATTTCGCGGGACCTTTTGAGGTGTTTTCGCTGGCCTCAATAGATAGCGAAAAATTGTGTAAGGTTATAACCATTGGGGAAACAGGTGAAATAATTTCGGCAAGAAATGGATTAAAAGTTTTGCCGCAAGCTAATTTTAAGGAAGCTCCTGTGCTTGATATTTTAATCATTCCCGGAGGATATGGTGCGGAAGAGATTGAAATTAAAAACGAAAAAGTCATCGATTGGATCAGAGAACAAAAGAATCACATAAAAATACTCGCTTCGGTATGTACGGGGGCTTTTCTGCTGGCCGAAGCAGGCATACTTGATCGTAAGAAAGCAACTACCCATTGGATGGATATTGAACGATTGACAAGAGAATATCCAAAGATTGAAGTAATCAATCATTCGAAATTTGTGGATGAAGGTGAAATTATAACGGCTGGCGGAATCTCAGCCGGTATCAATATGTCGTTTCATATTATTCAAAGATTATTTGGTGAAGATGTTGCCAAAGCCACCGCCAAGCGGATGGAATATGATATTGAGCTTTGAAATTGCTCATTATGGCATTTTTTGTTAAACTTAAGTTTAGTGAAAGAAAATGATCAATACCAAAAAACAAATATTAGCCATTTCAGGAAGTATCCGGAAAAATTCGTCCAACGAAGCTATTCTTAAATTGATTGCAAAGTTATATGCCGATGATTTGGAATTCCTGGTATATCATGATATTGATGAACTTCCTTATTTCAATCCCGATTTGGATTATGAAATGATTGCCGAATCTGTTAAAAGCTTTAGGGAATTGATTGAAAAAGCAGATGGTATCATTGTTTGTACCCCCGAATATGTCTTTAGTTTGCCGGGTGCGCTTAAAAATGCACTGGAATGGACTGTTTCTACCACTGTGTTTTCTAACAAACCTTTTGCATTTATCGTGGCTTCGGGATCGGGAGAAAAAGCATTTGAATCGTTAGATGTCATCATGAGCACACTATTGCAATACAACATTCCGGAAAGTGCAAAATTATTAATCCAGGGAGGTCGGAGCAAGGTTAATGAACACGGAGAAATTATCGATCAGAAAGTTTTAGAAGAAATAAAAAAGGTTGTAGATACCTTAATGATGGAAATTGAAAAACCGATCAATGCTTTCGGTTAGAAATAATGTTCCTTAATTAATCTTCCGTTCTCAGGCATTAGTTTTGTATATTCCGGTTGCATCAAATGTGGTTTCGACTCCGGTCAACCACCGGCTTCGTTCATCGCACCACCACTACAATGAAACCTCAATTTTGGTTTAATTCTCAATCCGTCAGCTTGTACTTAAAAAATTCTTTTAATTTTGTAGCCTGTTTTAAATTTAAAAAGATGTCAAAAGAATATACAAATGAGTTGCTGATTGACTTTGGTGCCGATGGTAGCAAACTATTGCCTGTGGTTACACAGGATAGCAAAACAAAGGAAGTTCTGATCCTTTCCTTTGCTAACAAACTAGCCTTTGATGAAACCCTGAAAAGCGGTTATGCCACTTATTGGAGTAGGTCGCGCAATGAACTCTGGAAAAAAGGCCTGACATCGGGCGATATGCTCAGGATCGACGAAATACGCATTAATTGCGAGCAGAATTCGTTATTGTTTCTGGTTACCCCTATGGGAAAAGGAGCCTGCCATGCCAAAACGGAAGACGGCAATCCTTACAAATCTTGCTATTATCGGAAAATTGTTGATGGTACCAAGCTTCAAAATGTATAATTTAATTTAGATAAATACAATTAACTCAGTTATTCGAATATGCAGCAAGTTTTAACGATAGGAATGCCGGCAGGCTCACTCGCAAACGCAACCCGCGGTGGAAACCTCATACAATTACTGGAAGTTTCGGGTTTTAAAACCTCAGGTTATGAATCTGGCGGACCTAGTAAATTTACAACAGTTACCTATCTTTATGGTTGGGATGGAAGGCCTCAGGAATTCGGTTCTCAACTGGGTATCGGCGAGCTCGATGTTGCTATTGCAGGTGACGATTGGGTGAAAGAAAGGATTATTGAACTGAAACTTGAATATAATGTTGATCTCGCACTTAAAAGAGTGCTTGCTCTGAACAGGGGAGGAGTGAGGATTGTGGGCATTACAAAAAGCAATGAGTTTGCCACTACAGGTGCATTTTTGAAAGATTTTTTCTCGAAAAATAAATTACTTACGGTGGTCTCCGAGATGCCTTACCTGGCGCTGAATTGGCTTCAGGAAAGGATGAAAGCGGAAGGCTTGTTTACTCAATACCCTGAATTTTCAGTACAGAAATACAAGACCCCTTCGCGGATCAGCCAGGGAATTTTGGTTTATGAAACATGGGGAAAAACAGAAGCCAAAGTGATGAATGAAGGAGCTGATATAGGTCTTGAAATTACACAATCAGGCAGCGCCATCAGAAATTATGGGCTGAAAATCATCGATACTGTGTTGGAATCCGAAACGGCTATCTATATCAACCCCTCACTGCAAAAAGATAAAGAAAAAACTGAATTGCTCCGTATATTTTTACTGAATCTGTATGGAGCAGTGAATGCAGAGAACAAGGTAATGATACTCTTTAATGTATCCAACAATGACGCCAGAGGCATTGAAAAATATCTTTCGGAAAATAACCTGTTTGCAAGTGAGCCAACGGTAAACAGGGGACACGATTTTACAGAGTACAGCATCCAGGTGAATACGGCCGACAAAAGAGTCCCACTCGCAAAGCTCAGGTACGACCTTGCCATGCTTAAAGCCACGCATATCGACACCATTCCGATCAATTCGTCCATTCCCGGAATAGATGTGATTGAGTTTTAGATTAGATTCGGGATACAAAAAATAGTCTGTCCACTATTGGGCAGGTCAATTAATTTCTACCTTGTAATGCCTCACCCCCGGCCCCTCTCCTGAAGAGGCTGTGTAAAAATTAAATATTTTAA
>CAYZNC010000190.1:0-11735 GCA_964478555.1 uncultured Bacteroidales bacterium
ATCATTTACATCACAGAGTTCTCAAGCTTGGGTTTTCCCATGCCGGTTCAACCATCGTAATTTTACTTGTAAATGTACTTTTTATATTTATTATGTTGGCTTGTCAAACGGCAGGATTAGTTTCTTTGATGATTCTCAATTTATCATTGGCCATGTTCTTTTCAATTATAACCGAAATTTTTATTCGAAGAAACGAACAACACAGACACATCGGAGTATAAAGCAAAAGGGAAGCCAAATATTTCAGCCAATAAACGTTCAAAAAACGGCCTACTGACATTAAGTTAAGAAAGTTATATTTTCAAAACCCAGCCTTCATCCAAAACTTACCTTTCGACATTATAGGTTGGGGCTTACGTCGTCTCTAACATGCTCAATTTTGATCTCCTTAATTAATTTATATTTTAATAAATCATTTCTGGAAGTGATGCTTAATAACAGTCCAATTACCGCAATAATTACTATTCGCATAATAAATTTTTGATTTAATATTTCCAGGTCATTTTTTTTTGATTTGATTAACAAAATACTGGGTATAAGTATAATAAGCACCGTACAACCAATCCAAAGCATGATATTATTCCCTTGCCAACTTTGCAATTTAAAAAGCATTCCAATTAAAGTTACACTACACCCAATAAAGGCAATTTTGTTAATGAATAATTCCACTTTGTCAGCTTTTTCGTTAGGAATGGCAAAAGCGCTAAAATAGTATAAAATCGCAAGTGAACTTAGAATCAATGTAATGAAGACTGATGCGGGTAATTCTGTGGACATTTTTAAAATTAAAAAAAATACAAAAAACAAGGCAAGCGGTATTTCATATTTCATAAATTTTTGAACCACCGTATTTCCTATATCGCTTAATTTTTGGTTTGTTGGATTCTGAATCATCACTTTATTTTTAAGGTTAAACGATTAAATAATAAGTAAACCTAGCTATTTTTGCCCTCAGAAACAAATTTCATACCAGGCTATCCAAACAAAATTTCAAATTTCTTGTTTTGACACTGTGTTGATTTTTAATTAATTTATTAACGCTAAAAATTAAAAGTAAAATATGGAATACCGATCGCTTTCCTATGGCTCAATAAAATTTTGTTGTAGCCCGCATGCAAAATCTAATTCCGAATTAACTTAAATAATTAAATCATGAATTATTGGCTCGCAAAAACAGAACCTGAAACATTTAGCTGGGATACCATGGTACGCGAAGGGACATCGATGTGGGATGGCGTCCGGAATTTTCAGGCCAGGAATAATATAAAGCAAATGAAAAAAGGAGATGTGGTTTTCTTTTATCATAGTGGCAAGAATCCCGGCATTGTGGGGTTAGCTGAAGTTGTTAAGGAACATTATCCTGATCCAACAGCTAAGGAGGGCCCCTGGTTGGTTATGGAAGTTAAACCTCTTCGAAAATTCAAGCGGTTGGTTACGTTGCACGAAATAAAACAAATGCCTGAATTAAAAAATATGTCCCTCGTAAGAAACCCCCGGTTATCGGTTCAGCCGGTTTCTTTAGAGGAATACAATTTTATTTTGGAACTGGAAAAGAAACCCGCCACTCAAAATGTAGATGTAAATTAATATTTCTCTGTGTAATCTCCGTGCAACTCTGTGTAACTATTCTTTAGATACGCAGAAGACCACAGAGTAGGCACACAGTTACACGGAGATTTTTTTCAAATCTTAATTAACACATTTATTTCTAAACACATATTTCACCGGAACCAAAATCCCCACCCACGCAAATTCAGATACAATTAGAAATACACATATCTGGGCCGGCAGATACAAAGCGGCCAGCGAAACAGCCAGCCCAATATTGTTCATTCCCGAACTTACCGAGTATGTTATTTTGTTCTCTCTTGATTGCCTAAAAAACAGGAACCATCCGGCAACATATAAGCTTGCATAAAACCCTGCCGAAACCAGCAAAAATTCTACCAATTGCGGAAGATTACCCAAAATAGCCGCTTTGTTCCGCGCGATGGCAAAAATAAAAATCAACGAAAGACTTATCAAAGTTATAACCGGAAGATTGATCCTCATCCACCGGTCTATTTTTTGAGACTTTCGTAATGGTAAATGCAGGATAAATGGTACGAACACTGTTAGCATAAGCGTTTTAAACAGATCAAAGACCCGGATACCTGATTCCATATGAAGGTAATGAGGTGTAAGAAAAGGTATGGTAAGAATAACTAAAAAACTGCTAATGACTAAAATAATAAGCGAAAGATTCATATTTGCGCCAAACATATTAGTGAAGGCCGGCGAAGAAACTGCTGAAGGCATTAATGCCAGAAAAAATAAGGTAAACGCATAAAATGACGAAAATGGAGCAAGAAGATAATAACATGCAAATGGAATAACAATAAACCTCAACACCGTATAAAAGGTAGCCTTTCTCGAATTATGAATGAACGCCTCCTTTTGAAAATCGAGCCGAAAAAAAGAACAAAAAATAACCACAAACAAAAAGAACAGGATAAGAACAGCAGTTTGTTTGCCTACCTCCGGGACAAGCAAGCCCAAAAAACATGATGCCAGTAAAATAACACTGAAATATTTGGATGATATTCTATTAATCATTGATACGGTATTACCTGGTATAAACTGCTAAAATAAACTATTAGTTCGACGTGGAAACAGATTTTTTAAAAATCTGATTTTTGTTTATTCGCCATATATGCCAGGGAATGGTATACTTTTTACCTTTTTTTTCACTATTTACAGATCACGCTTACCGATCACTTATCACCGTTCACTGTTTAGCATTTCTCCAGTAACACCGCATAACTTCTGTTAATTTTTACAGGCTGAAGCCTTATAAATCCTGCTTTTTCAGCATGAGAAACGGATTGCTTGAAATCCTCCCATTTCACATGTCCCAAGGGTTCTGCAAAGAGCAAAAGGGCTTTGCTTTTCAGCATTCCGGAAAGGGACGTAAATAATTGTTCCCTGTCAGGTACTTCATGCGCCACTGCAAACAATAAGGCAAAATCAGCAGTTTGCGTCAAATCATTAAAAGCATTGTCGCCATTTAAAATTAACCGGGGACTAATGGTGTTATCCAAACCCGAATTCTTTGCCCTGCTATTTAGTTTTTCAAGCATCTTTTCCTGAATATCGAAGCAATAAACCTTGCCTGTATCACCAACCATTTTTGCCATTGGCAGGCTGAAGTAACCCATTGCACTTCCATAATCGATAACTTTCATTCCTGGCTTAACTAAGTTTTTGAGAATTTTTACCGGGTTATGCCAATACTTTCGTAAGGGAATAATAAGAAAATAACCCAACCACCAGGGGCAGACATGCTTCTTTTCCATTTGCATAAAAATTTAAAAACAATCCAAAAATAAGCAGCAAAAAAATCGATGAAAAATATATTTCGGTGAATGGGCCTTTTTTGCCGATGAGTAGTACTTTAGGCATTTTAAGTAAAGAAAAAAATCGCAAATGCCAGGATCTTTTTAGCAAAGTATTCAGATTCAATTAAATATTAATAATCGCAATTTTCCTATAATAATAACACAAAATATAGCCCAATAATGAATCGAATACAAAACCCAGGAGAAGCTGAATAATAACGGTGCATCAATCACAGTTGCAACCAACATTTTATTGCTTTGATAAGTAGCTTATTCTTTTCGGGTTCCTGAACGGAAATCCGGAAAAATGATTTGTCGAGTTCTGTAAAATTTGACGCATTTTTAATCAATACCCCGAATTCGTCTAAAAGAAACTTTTTAAGTTCTCTTGCAGATCCGACAAGTAATTGTACCATAAAAAAATTACAGCTCGAAGGATAAACGATCAACTTTCTGTTCTTTCCCAATTCTTTTTGAAATGTTAAAGATTCTTCCCTGATCATTGCTTTATCAGGAAGCAATCTGTCATAATGTTTCATGATATAATCCCCGGCGTCAATAGCCAATGAATTTACATTCCATGGCATCAGCAAAGATTTTATGATATTCGTGATTTTTCCCGAAGAGATCATGAAACCCAAGCGAAGGCCTGGAATTGAAAAAGTCTTAGTGAAGGATCTCACAATAATGAGATTGGAATATTCGGCCAATAATGGAATGGCAGTTTCGATACCATAACACAGGTCGATATAGGCTTCATCCAAAACAAACACCGACGATGGATTATTTTGTAGCGAACCCATAATTTCATTAAGGGTAATGGTTCTGCCGTCGGGATTATTTGGATTTGCAAACCATACCAACCGGTTTTCAAATTTTAAGTTTTGCCAGCCGGGGTTATTTTTTAAATGAACAATCTGATGACGGTGCATCTGGCACGCATCATTATATTCCGAAAAGCTTGGACATATAACAACCGATTTTGCTCCTGCAAAAGCTTGTGCGATAAGATAAAAAGCCTCTGTAGAACCATTGGTAACAATTACATTCCGAGCGTTAATTTGATAGTAGCCGGCAATATTTTCCTTTAACCCAGAAGCATCAGGCTCTGGATAATTAATAATATTGCTTATGCTATTTTTAAGAACCGTAAAAAGTTCCTCATGCATTCCCTGATACCAGGTATTAGCGCTAAAATCAGCTCTTATTTTAGAAGCGTAACATAGTTCGTTGCTGTGTCCGTGAATCATTTCATTTCAATTTTAATTATTTCAAGTTGCCTGTAAACATATTCCAAATCTAAATTTTCCCTAACAAGTTGTGCGAGTTTATTGTACTGCTCATTTTTAAAGGTTCGGTAATCTTTTATGGGTTCATTTCTTTCCATTCCATTGTGCTTAAGTATATAATTTATCACTAACTCATTATCAAATATTCCATGAAGATACGTTCCCCATGTTTTAGGGTTCAAAAAGTAACCTTCCTTTTTGCCTTTTTCAATCTCACAAAGATAAGATACCTTATCGGATATTGTTTGCCCCATGTGTATTTCATACCCTCTGCATTGATTTTCAAACTGTAAAAACCGGAAGGTACACTGTTCTGTGGTTTTTTCTTTCGTAAGTATGGTTGATACCGGCAAAATACCCAAACCTGGCATAGTTACCGTATCTCCTTCCACATGTTCGGGGTCGTGGATTTCAGTACCCATCATCTGAAATCCACCACAAACGCCGTATACAGCTTTCCCTTTATCATGAGCTTGCAGAATAGCTTTGGCAAGACCGGTATTCCGCAAATGCATCATGTCTGAAATCGTGTTTTTAGAACCGGGAATAATGATAATATCGGCTTTTTGGATATCGTCAGGATGAGCCGTATAAAAAAGGTGTGTTTCGGGTAATCGTTCGAGATAGTTGAAATCCGTAAAATTCGACATATGACGAAGCAAAACCACTGCAATGTTGATCTTTGTTTCATGGCTGAATTGCGGCTTTGTATCGAGCGCCACAGAATCTTCTTCCTCGATGAAAATATCGTTGTACCATGGGATAATCCCAACAACCGGAATACCCGTAAGGTTTTCCAACATCTCCTTTCCCTTTTCAAATAACTTTAAATCACCCCTGAATTTATTAATGATGATTCCCTTAATCAGTGTACGTTCTGCAGTGGGAAGCAGTTGTATAGTTCCGTAAACGCTTCCAAAAATGCCGCCTTTATCAATATCCGTTACCAGAAAAACGGCTGCATCTGTTTCAACAGCAACTCTCATGTTGGTGATGTCTTTTTCCCATAGGTTGATCTCAGAGATACTTCCTGCTCCTTCAATGACAATGGGGTTATTTTGCGAGGCAAGCCTCCGGTATGCTTTCATCACTTCCTCGAAAAGCATATCCCGATCGGTTTTCAGAAAATATTCCGCGGCAGACTTGTTACCTATCGGCTTACCATTTAACACTACCTGAGACGAAAGGTAACTCGTTGGCTTTAGTAAAACTGGGTTCATATCCGAACTGCAATCGATATCACACGCTTCGGCCTGCACTGCCTGCGCCCGTCCAATTTCCAATCCTTCCGTAGTAGCATAACTGTTAAGAGACATGTTCTGTCCTTTAAAAGGAGCCGGTCGATAACCATCCTGAAGGAATATTCTGCAAAATGGCGTGTTAATAACACTTTTGCCTACATCTGAACCCGTACCAACAAACATGATGGGCCGTAAATGTTTCATTCGTTAATAGATTTTAGAAGGTTAGTATTCTTTTCTTGTCAATTCAACTCTAAAAACCAATGATTATCCCGATAATATTCATTCACTTTCACAAACGGCACCGCACTTTTAAATAGTGGCCCATCATAAACGAAGCTATGGTACTCCCCATTTTCGGCACAGGGGTCTATCCCTTCCAGTTTTAAAATATCGTTCACAAAACCGTTGTCTATTTCTCTGCCTAACCATGACTGAAACAGGAATTGGTGGTTCACGGAAACCGTTAATGTTTTGAATCCCAAACCAATAAATTCATTCACCAATTCAATCGTAAGGTGATTCCATAACGGAAATATGGGTTGAATTTCCATTTCAGCACAAACACGCTCAATCCAATCGCGATGCGGCTGTAAATAAATGTCTCCAAAAATTCCGCCTGTAACCCCCAGTCTCTTTAAGCGGTCGATGGCCAATTTAAAATTAGCTTCGTAATTTTTAATATCCGTTTCTTGTTGAACGATTTCGATACCGATCGCTGAGGCCTGCCGAGCAATAAGGTGTTTCTTAAGGCCATGCGACCGGGAATGCAATCCGTCGACATCACACATATTTACCAAATGAGAAACTGCATGCTGTTTTTCGTGTAAAACACGGTACAAAGCGAGCATACAATCCTTACCCCCACTCCACGACACGAATAATTGCATATGAATAGAATTATTTGATGTTAGGAGAATTAAAGCTGTCGTCATTTTTTTGAGATCCTCTTTTGTGTTCAGGTGCCGTATTCATGGGTACAATGGAAGAATCAAGGATAAAAAGAGGTAAGCCCTTAACTACTTTCTGTTTACTCTGCTTTTTCATAATCTGTATATTTAATTTATAAACCTATCTAAATCCAAACATTGATTTAACGAAACGCAGCCGGAATCATGAAAGTGATTATTGAAAAATAAAGAGTGATAAGTTCTTTATCCTTCGCCTTTCTCCCGAAAGCTACGAATTGTATTTGCAGGCAGGTCTTCTGGCTTGTTCTGCTTTAGCGCCTTCCCATTACGTAAAACACGAAACAGTGGCTGAGATTGCTAAAACCTATGCAATATTGTTGGTATTACTGCATTCAAAACTTACAGCTACGGGGATAGCACCTGATTTCAACAGGATTCCCTTTTAATCCCTTATTCCGAAGCAACCGGAACAGGAACCCGCAAATTTGATAGCACAAAAGAATAAATTTATTTCTAATAAAAATCAATCAACCAGAACTGATTTTCAACAAAAGCGTGTTAATAATTAATTAAACACATTTAGTAAGATTTGGTTGGAAAAAGTTATGAACGATAAAAGAAAGGATAAGCATTGAAATAACTACCGCTCGGGGAATTCATTAAAAAACCCCTTCTGAATTTCAGAAAGGGCTTAGCCTAGTGGTTGACCTACTAGGATTCGAACCTAGACCAACAGAACCAAAATCTGTAGTGCTGCCATTACACCATAGGTCAATACCTTAACTTTGGAGGTGCAAAATTATAAAAATTTTTTTCTCTTTCTAATTCTAAAGCGTTTTTTTACTAATCTTCTTTCGAAAGTCCTTCAGCCGTCATCTTCCAAGTTTTACCCGCCATATCCTCGTTCCAGTAATCATTTACATTTGTAGCGTTCTCAATCAAATACCTGGTATTCTCATTAAGATGAACTCTTGTCCCTACGGGCAACCTCAGAATTACTTTGGCTTCCTCCCATCTCCAAAGCTGATCGTAGGGCAAACGAAAAAAGGGATCGATATTTAACACCGTATCATTTTGTTTAACGTTTACTTTTATTCGCTGGGCAGCTTCTAATGCAATATCGCGTGTTTCACCCCGTGACTGACGTTCAACTTCCATTTCCGGCACATTGCCATTGCTTTTTTCAATATCGATTTTGGTAAGTCCGAATAACTCCCTATGCTTATCGATGTTATTAACATCAAAATGCTGATACCTCAGTTTTCTGGCTTTTTCGTTATCATTAGCTATGGAAGAAGGGGCATCGATATAAATAATGTTGTTCGGCAGCCTACTAAGGCTCACTATTTCCTTAGTGCTTTGCTCTATCTTAAAATGACGAACCTCATCCGCTACCATACAGACAAAGGCAATCACCATGCAAAACCATCCGACAACCAACGTAAGAACTAACCACCGATCCCTGGCATAAAAACGAACCATCAGTTTTAAACCTCCGTAAATCAACCCTGCTACCAGAAAGGCTATTATGCAAACCAGTAACAACACGAGCATATCCGTACTTCCTGGACTTATAAAACAGTTTAAATATTCTTTTAATGACCCGATATTTTCACCGATGAAGCTTTCGGAATTGAAATTGTTAAAGTAGATGAACCCTATCGTTGCAATTGCAATACCCAGTGAAAAAAGGATTAACGAAATACCGAAAATAAATCTTAGGATGCTCCAAACCACGCCGAATACATTCCCCAGAAGCACAAAAAATTCGTTCAGAAAATGATGCAAATTTAACCAAAGACCTTGTGGCTGAATCCGGCTAAGGTTTTTCTTAACTTGTTGATATTCTCTGCGGAAAGCACGTTCAATATTACTTAAATTCACTTCTTCGCCGTGCATTTCAAGCTTTTGTGCAGAGGTAACCGCTGCTGGTACAGCAATCCAAAGAATTAAATAAAGGAGAACCGATGCACCACCAGCAATTAAGAAAATAATAAATAGCAGCCTGAATACAACCATATCAATGGCAAAATAAGCACCCAAACCTGCACACACTCCCCCGAGAACTGAATGTTCCGGATCGCGGTAAAGACGACGGTTGCTTTTACGGGCTGACCTTTCATGAGAATCTCTCGTTTGTTCATAGCTTTCGTCATTTGCCCCAGCAATGTCCTCCGGCTTACCTAAGATTTCGATAATCTCATCAATGTCCTGAAGATTGATCGACTGCTTTGCATCCGATATTCTCGGCTGGAAAAGCTCAGCAATACGGGCTTCGATATCTTCAATAATTTCAGAAGCCCCTGACGCTGCATTAAAGTAATGTTTTAGGGTTTCGAGATAGGATTGAAGTACCTCATAAGCATCTTCATCAACATGAAATATGATGCCGTTTATGGTAACGATGATTGTCTTTTTCATTTTTATATTTATTTCAGGGTTGAATGTTTTAAACGTTTGTTTTTAATGATTCTATGGAATTTACAAGTTCTTTCCACGAAGCGTCCAGCTCTTCGAGTACTTTACTGCCTGATTCCGTTATGCTATAGTATTTCCGGGGCGGCCCCTGGGTAGATTCCTCCCAACGGTAAGTAAGTAGTCCTGCATTTTTTTGCCTCATGAGCAGTGGGTAAAGTGTGCCCTCCACTACAATCATTTCAACTTTTTTCAGATGATTAATAATATCCGAGGGATACATATCCTTTCGTGAAAGTATCAATAGAATACAATATTCCAGAATACCTTTGCGCATCTGCGCTTTTGCATTATCTGTGTTCATACCACTAATTTTAGTCAGCTTTTGGAATTACTATCCACATAATAATATAGAGCAAGAACCCTGTTCCAAAGCCAAAAAATAAAACAACGAATAATAACCTCATAAGAATAGGATCGGTGCCCCAGTATTCACCTAAACCTGAACACACGCCGCCAAGGACTTTATCTTTGGTATTCCTGTACAAGCGATCATACGATCTTCTTTCCTTCTGCCCAACATTCGAATAATTAAGCAGTCCTTTATTCCGGAGTACTTCATTAACCATTTGAAAAGTGATTACTTTTTGGCCTGATTCAATTTTAAGAGTAAAATCATCAGCCAATGAGGCTTCTGTAGAATCAAAATTTTTTGGCTCATTCAGTTTAATCTGCGATAATGCCGCATCCAGCTTCTGGTAAGCATCTTCTTCTATCTGAAACAACTTACCCGATAAATGTATGGTTACAACCTTTTTCATATAATATGTTTATTAGAACTAAAATGTGATACAAAGATATATATTTTTTTTAGTACTATGCAATGCATAGTACTAAAAATATAGATATTATTTTATAAAGTGCGATTAGCTTGACTGAACTGGATAAAGTAATACACTTGCAGTGCTAGCCTGAAATGTGGTAAACCTACCCTTATTGAGATAGGAGGAAACTGTCCGTATGTTTCTGTAGACTTGCCAAATAGCACTACAGGCGGATATTGGAATATTTTAGAAAACAACAAATTTTATATTCTAATTATTTTTTGATTAACTTTACACTGTTTTATTTAATTTTTTACTTATCTGTAAATCCGAACATTGCAGGCACTAACCGTACAAATCAAAAAAAAAAATGCTTTATACAGGCAATATTTCAGTTTTTTTTGGGAACGTTTTCTCGTTTTTGCGTCTATGTTAATGAAAGACATTCTTAATGTAAATTAAAAAATTATGAAAAAAGCTTTAACTCTATTCGTTTTAGTGGGACTAATCATTTCGTCCTGTACAAAAAAAAATTTAAAAGTTGAAGGTTTGGTGCAAATTTCATTTTCATCAGATAATCTTAAAAGCAGCTTAAAATCTGGAAATGCCGATACCATTACTGGCATTAACTCGGTCGTAATTACCATTGAAGATGCTTTAGGTAAAATAGTTAAAAACACTGAAAAAATTGAATTATCCAATATGAATGGTAGCTACATAAGCAAACCTATATCGTTGGTCACAGGCAGTTATAAATTAACCAGTTTTCTAATTTTAGACTTGAATAATAAGGTTTTATATGCATCACCCATTAAAGGTTCGCCTAAGGCTTATTTGGTGAAGTTACCGCTTCCAATCTTGTTTGATATTAAACAGGATGAAGTTGTTAAACTTACACCTGAGGTGTTGAGCACTGTAGAAAGTACACCCGAAGATTTCGGCTATGCAACCTTTGGTTTTGATATTGCAAACACTTTCGACTTTTTAATAGGTGCATTTATTTATAACGACACACTTAAAAACTATGAACTGACCTCGGCAAACATAAGTATTCTAAGTGGCTCAACAGTTATATATACTGGTCAGCTCAAGACTAAGCAAAGCGATTCTTTAGGAGTTGTTAGCGCTTATGATAATTTAGGAGTCACAAGCAAGATCACTCTTCCTGAAAAATACAACAATTACACACTTGTAATATCAAAACCAAATTATAAGACGTACAGTCAAAACTTCACAAAAAATGAGCTCAAACTACATCTAAAGAGTACAGATAAGGGACCTTTAGTGGTAATTCTAGACAAAACAGCCCCTTTGAATAGCGTTGTAGCAACAGATAATGTCGTAGCCTATTATCCGTTCAATGGTAATGCCAATGATGGTTCCAATAATGCCAATAATGCCATAGTAAGCGGAGCTACTCTTACTGCCGACCGGTTTGGCAATCCAAATTCTGCATACTCTTTTAATGGTATAAACGATCTCATTACGTTGCCAAATACACTGGTGCCCAATAATTCCGCCTTTAGCTTGAGCTTTTGGTTTAAATCGCATGGCCTTGGAAATTTTGATGGTCATACACTTATCGACCTCCGCGGGCAATATAATATTTGCGTAAGTTATTATACCTTTCACCCCACTTATCAGAGAGCCCTGGCATTCAACGTGGCTAATAGTTCGT
>CAYZNC010000191.1:0-11693 GCA_964478555.1 uncultured Bacteroidales bacterium
ATCCGTAAGGTTGATTGTTATCATAATTGTAATTTTCAATCCACCGGTATTTTGGGTTATACTGTTGTTCATAAAGATATAGAATAGTTACAATCAAAACGATTGATGTAATAATTAACAATATTTTTTTTGTAGAGCTACTCATGCGTTTCGGTTTGTGGATGTTTCACCGGTGACCATGCTGTTAATCTGATCAAAAACAGGTATCAGATTGAGATAGTCGTTTTCATTTATTTCTTTTTCACCATACCAAACGCGTTCAAAATTGAAGGTTAACATTCTGAATAAATCAAACCCAACCTTACCATACATTTCATTTACGTAATTGCCATTCGTTTTATCTTTTTTCCAGATTACAAACCGTAAAGTATTTAAGGTCTTCAATAATATCAGATATCTGATTCTGATAGCTTCTTTAAATGAGCTGTTGTTTAAGGCCTCTTTTAGATAAGCATCAAGATCAGCATTTTCAATATCCTCTATAGGCTGATTAGGTAAATTATTCGAGAATTTCTCCTTGCCTTCTTTGTATATACTTATTAATAAGAAAATTAGCAATATAAGTAACCCAATCAAAATAATGGTTGCGATCACATATTTTATAACTTCGGGGTTAAAAAACGGTTCCGAATTCGCAATAGCATGTTTGTTTTTAGGCTGTTCAGGCTTTTTAGGTTTCCTATTTTTGAAATTCTCCGTAAAGTCATATCCCTTGCTAATTTTTTCCCATTTTTTGTGATCAATAATTGTTTGCTTAGGGTTGGGTTCAGCACTAACGAAAACAGAACCTATAAGTTGCACAAACAGGATAGCAAAAATAATTTTATTCATACGCCTGTATTTTCTTTTTCAAAACCAAACATTATTTTCCTTTCTCCAAAGCCTTCAATGCGCTTGTGAAGGTTTTCAGCATAACGGGTTTCTTTAAACGCAAAATAATTAAAAACAGCCGTAGACATTTGAAAAACGAAATAGGTCGAAAATAATAGCAAAACAATAAAAGTTACTACGAATTCCTTAATCAAATTAATTACTTCTGCATCGTTAAAATTCATGAATAGCCCTTCGATATATGACCAAATAAAAGGCATTCTTAACAAAATAAAAAATATAATCGCAAGTAAAAAAATTTTAATACTGTTCCACACCATCTTACCCCACGAGCCATTTAGAAGATTTAAGGTTGCAGGGATAGCAAGAATGAAGAATTTGTTTTCCTTATATCCGTGAAACATAGTAAGTAATGCGAATGGAGCAAAAAAAACAAGAGAAATCAAACCCCAATATATTCCTCCGGCAAAGGGCACCAAGCATAAAAAGGAAATTACAGCAGATGAAAAAATCAAATTCAGGATACCGAGGAACTTTTTCTTCTTAATTACCTCATGATTAACCAATTTATCTGATTTTATACAGATCAGACATAGCAAAATCGTAAGGGTGACTATTCCCAGGAAAAAATGGGTTTGGATATGATCAATTTGAAAAAATAAGCTTACCGCTTGACCAACCGATGAGTCAAAGTTTGGTTTTACAAACTCATTGACAACAGACAGAATTCCATGAGAAGCAGCTAAACCTGAAATTAACAAAGTCACCCATAGGATATGTTGACTTATGAACTTAAAAGAATATCCAAGAATTGTTTCCGCAGTTAATATGCCGGCAAAATTAAAATCGGAGGATTTTCGGTAACTGATAATTTCTTTTTTTTGCACAGCGGTTTGCCTTTTGGATAACACCCACGGGTACCATACAAAATAGAACAACACGAATGCAAGTGATAACACAATAACGATAAGCCTAATCAAATCGTTTGCATTCGTGTATCTGGTAAAAAAGCCTTCGATAAAAGCAGCAAAAATGATGATGGGGGTTATGCCGAAAAGGATTTTCAATCCTCGCGATGCTGAAATTTTAAATGATTCCAATCGACTATAGGTACCGGGAAAAAGCAATCCTTTTCCCAATGTTATGCCAGCGGCACCTGCTATAATAATTGTCGAAATCTCCAGGGTGCCGTGTTGCCATATAGTAAGAAACGACTCCCTGAACAAACCCCTTTCAATAAAAAAATATTGAAAAGCGCCTACCATTATTCCGTTGTAAATGAGGCTCACAATGGTTCCAATGGATAAAATAAGACCAAAAACAAATGTGATAAGCGCAACTCTTAAATTATTGATGGTGATACCAAAAAACATTCCCGTCTCATTGCCTTGTTTATATACCGCCAAAGGATCGTGTTTTTTGATATTTTCGGTAGTCATATTTACATATTCGTTTCCCAATATCAATCTGGCAAAATCTTTATCATATACACTGGACAGTATGCCAATACAAAAAGCCAGGAGAAATACTACAAAAGAGATACGAAATTCCTTACGAGCATCATGGATTTGAAGAGGTAAATCAGATTTCCAGAATTTTACAAATCCTTTAATGTTTCGGGGTTGATTACGATAGAGATCATTAAAAAGAGACTGGGCAATACCATTCAAAAAAATTTTGACTGAACGATATTTATAAAAAGTACGCGCATAAGATAGATCGTCGGTGATTTGTATAAAAAGGCGACTTAATCTTGTTGCTTTATTTTGTTTGTAGCGTAAATCTTTTTCAAATTCCTGCCAATTTTGTTTATTTTGTTCTATGAATTTCGATTCTTTCATTTATTTTTAAATCAAAATGCAATGTAAATAAAAGCTTTATTCTTCACAATACCATATGAGAAAAATAGACATCACCACTACTCAGAATGTTACTATTGAATATGAGCTGGCAACGGTAATTGAAAGAGCTGTTTCCTCTGTTATCGATTTTATCATTATTTATTTAGGCAGCCTGATAATTTACGGCATTGTGACCATTTTCATTGATCATGCCAACTATTTGTTTATCGCCCTGCCCGGTTCTTTTTTATACCACTTATTAATGGAGTCGCTAAATCATGGACAGTCACTGGGTAAAATGGTTTTCAAAATCAGAGTAGTTAAAATTACCGGAGAACGTCCCGGATTCTTTGATTTTTTAATGAGAACCGTTTTTCGCATTATTGACATTTCATCCACCTTGGGCTCTATGGCCTTAATAGCTGCATCGTCATCAGAAAAAGGCCAGCGACTTGGTGATTTTTTTGCCGACACCACTGTAGTAAAACTGGTAAACATTAGCAGAATTTCGTTGGATCGAATTCTTTCTATGGACAAACTCAAATCGTATACTCCAAAATATCCTGAAGTAATCATGTTTAAAGAAGAAGAGATGTTACTCATAAAAGAAACGCTCGAACGCAATAAGCAGTTTCCCAATGAAAGTCATGCCAATGCTTTAAATCTGCTGGTTAAAAAAATTGAAGGGAAACTGGGTATCATTTCCCCCAGAGATAAAATTACCTTCCTCAATACCTTAATTAAAGACTTCGTAAGCCTGACTAGATAGTATTTTCATCTACTACCCAGGTATCTGTGATAGTATCATGCCATCCCGACGGAGAGGATGATCCGAAAAAAGAAAGGGGTTCAAAGGGAATAAGACGGCATAAGCTTCTTTTAAATGCAGATCCTAAAGAGGGCTTGCTAAAATCGTCATTTGTGACCTTAGTTCCGGTTATCATTTTACCAATCGTTTTCCCAGTAGTAGCTTCTAATATTGTGTAATACATGACCCTTATAAATAATCCGATAAGAAATGATTGTATTCCCTCTAATCTAAGTCCTGTGTATACATTGGAGACATTTATAAAACCAATTAATATGGATGCGATTATTGAATCAATAATAAAATTTGCAAATCGTTTCCCGGAACTCGCCAAATGGTTACTTTCAACTTTTTCGCTATGCTCAACTACTTTTGAATCCAGGATTTCATAATTTTCCATAATAGTTTAGTTTTGTTTAGTATAGTATTTACGATAAATCATAGAAGTCGGTTTCATTTTGACTTAATTAGATAAGTTGAGATTTTTCCAACAAAAAAAAATAATGGTTGTTTTAAAAAAGTGTTTTGGCAAAACCACTGATTGTTTTTTTGAGTATAATTAAATTATATAGGGTATGGCAATTAAAAAAGTATGGATAGAAGATGGATGCACAGCCTGCGGTTTGTGCGAAGATATTTGTCCCGATGTATTTAAGCTGGAGGACACGGCCACTGTGATTGTAGGAGCAAATTTTAATAAGAATGAAGCACAAATCATTGAGGCCTCAGAAAACTGCCCCGTCGAGGTCATCAAATTTGAATAACCGTTGTGACAGCTTAAATATTGTATAGATACATCTGATACTTCATCATTCATCGAATGTTATTTAGTTTTATGTACTTGGCTAAATAACAGTGGTTAATTTGAAGGTAAATAGTTATGGCTATATTTAAGTTTGTGCTTTTTCACGATTATTTTAAGTTTACCGTAAACTAATTATGCTTATTCCGGTATATTAAGTTTCTCTTTTTTAGGAAATAACAGCGAAGCTACAATACTGAGGGCAAGTACCAGCAGAATTACGTATAAAGAATATACGGACTTGAATCCTATGTTATCGAGCCATGTGTGAAAGCATAGCTTAAATCCTACAAATACCAGCAGACATGAAATGCCGATCCGGAGATGATGGAACAGGTAAATAATCCGCAACAACAAGAAAAACAATGACCGCAACCCAATTACAGCGAATATATTGGAGAAAAACACCAGGAAAGGATCGCGGGTTACGGCAAAAATTGCAGGTATAGAGTCTGTAGCAAAAATAACATCGGTAACTTCAATTAACAACAGCACAATAAACAGCGGTGTAATATATACGGATTTATCATTTCGAACAAAAAACCTGTCTTCGGAATAGGTCGGATACACCTTAGCGTGTTTGGAAAGATATTTTACCAACCAATGTTTTTCGGGTTCAATTTTTTCATCCTCATTGCGGTTAATAAATAATTTAATCCCAGTGTAAACCAGAAATATACCAAAAAGAATCAATATCCCTTTAAAATGCATAATTAAAGTTGCACCGGTAAAGATAAACAGGAAACGCAACACAATGGCTCCAAGGATGCCCCAGAAAAGTACGTGTTTATAATATTTGTCCGGTACGGAGAAAGCACTTAATATAAGCATGATCACAAAAACATTATCCATCGAAAGGGTGTACTCTATCAGGTAACCGCTGAGGAATTCCATGCCCATATTTTTCCTGTATATAGTCAGGCTTCGTGCAAAATTTGATTTATCAAGCTGGAGTTGTGGCGCGTATTTATCTTTCAGGGCAATGAGTTGGTCTATATTCGTAATGTTATGAAATTTATCGCCATAAAATACAATGAATACATAAAAGAGCAGGGCAAGCGTTACCCATACTGCCGTCCAAATGGATGCTTCTTTGAAGGACAGGACATGACTGTTTTTTCCAATAACGGTTAAATCTAAAACCAATATCGCAACTATGGCGGCACAGAATAAAATGATAACCCATTCCTGGCTAAGCATATCGCATCGTCATATTAAATATTAAAAAATCATCCGGAAGAGCAAAAATAATGATCCGGCAAGAATAATGGTAACTGGTAAAGTTACTAACCAGGCAATGGCAATATTTTTTATAGTTTTCTTCCGTAGGTTTTTCAAACCTTTGGTTGCCACCATGGAACCGGCAACACCCGACGACAGAACGTGGGTTGTACTAACCGGTAATCCAAACAATGTAGAAAGAGCTATAGTGCTTGCTGTAACTAGATTTGCAGAAGCTCCCTGCACATATGTCAGCGGTTCTTTTCCTATTTTTTCGCCCACGGTTACTACAATTCTTTTCCATCCAATCATGGTGCCAACTCCCAATGAAAGAGAAATCATTATAATAACCCACAAGGGTGCAAATTCGGTATAAGTATTCATAGCTTTAACGGCTTCTTTCAAAGAAATCTTTTCATTTTTTGAAAGTTTTATAGCAGGTTCACCGGCTTCTACCGTTAAAAAATTCTCTGTTTCCTTAGATAACACGAGTATATCCTTACGAACTTAGAAATGAGAACGTTTGTCGAGACTTTTGAAATTAGACTTGCCCGTAAGTATGGATTTCAATGAATCGGTTTTTTCTTTCATAAGTGCCAGACTAACCCTGTTCTGAGCGCCTAATTCCAATGGGTTTACTTTGGAAACCAGCGTTTGAATAGTAGTTGCCTGGGCTAAAAGTTTTTCAGGATGTTTATTATGATTGATCGCAAATTGAGCGGGAACTAAACCAATAAGGATGATCATCATCAATCCGATTCCTTTCTGGCCATCATTCGATCCATGCGAAACACTCACACTGGTGCAGGTGATAATTAAAATTACCCGAATCCAGAATGGCGGAGCCTTCTTTTTATCAGGCTCGGCAAACAGCTTCTTATATTTAATAAATTTTTTGGCAAGCATCACAACTGCCAGTGTCAATCCAAAGCCGAGTAGCGGCGATATAAGCAAAGAAAGGCCTACATCTTTAGCCTTTTGCCAATTCAAAGCTATAGCTTCTGCTCCGGGAAGTAATCCGAAGGCAATACCAACTCCAAAAATCGATCCAATTAAGGTGTGAGAGCTTGAACAAGGAATGCCAAAATACCAGGTACCTAAATTCCAAATAATAGCTGTAAGTACCAACGCTAAAATCATCGAAATGCTATGCGATACACTTTGGTCAATCAGAATTGCCACAGGGAATAAATGCACAATTCCCATTGCTACTGAAATTCCAATAAAAACTCCACAAAAGTTGCAAAATCCCGACCAGATAACTGCAATAGAAGGTTTTAACGAGTTAGTGTAAATTACAGTGGCAACGGCATTTGCCGTATCATGAAATCCATTGATAAATTCAAAACAGCATACGGCAAAAATACAAAAAAACAGAATGACGGCCATTCCTCCCTCTAAACCAAACATAAACGATACTTAAATTTGTAAAAATAAAGGTTGCAAGTTATAAAAATATTCTTCAACAAAAATTGGATAATTTTCGACAAAATACAGGTAACTTAAAATGAATTTCTTACGTAAAAGTGATTATTTTAGAGAAGTGAACGTACAGAATTTTTAAAAAATGACTATATTTGTTTATATAAATAATTTATAAATTATGGCACATCATACTCCCACCCAGGAAGCAATGGAAAAGGTTGTTATAAAGCGTAACCAGCGGAAATATCATTTGCCGGTAGTGGGGCATTTTGCTGACCGTAGTGTTAGGTTTAATAGCATTATGGATGCATGGCAGGCAACCGGAATACATTACACATTGATATTTGAAGCTTGTATAGGTAAGATTTATAAAGCCAAGAACGTGATCTGGGAATTTGAAAAAGGTAATCATTATATTAAGTATAAAGCTTTTTACATGACTGCTAAGGATAGCTATTCTCGCCCAATTGGATTCAACGGATAATAATTAACCATTATAGTTAAAAAAATAACCTCTGTGTGAAAAACGCAGAGGTTATTTTTTTGTCCTAACTTTTTTTTAGAAACATAAGGTTCCTTTGAATTACCGGAACCTTATGTTAAAGCTTCTATATTTTCTGATGTTATACGGTATAAGTATTTGAAGTAGTGTCGCCGCCTCTTCCTGTCCAATTCGTATGGAAGAATTCACCTCTTGGTTTGTCAACACGTTCGTAGGTATGAGCTCCGAAATAATCGCGCTGAGCCTGAAGTAAATTAGCAGGTAAACGCTCGCAACGGTAACCGTCAAAATAATTCAAAGCAGTACACATAGCGGGCACAGGAATGCCATTGGTAACCGCTGTGGCGATAACCTTTCTCCAACTATCCTGAGCCGAATTCATCTTTTCCTTGAAAAATGGATCAAGTAATAAATTGGTAAGGTCAGGGTTCTTGTCGAACGCTTCCTTTATTTTACCTAAAAATACGGAACGTATGATACATCCTCCACGCCACATTAAAGCAATACCACCATAATTCAGTTTCCATCCGTATTCCTTGGCAGCAGCTCGCATTAACTGATAACCCTGTGCATAAGAAATTATTTTGGAAGCATAGAGCGCATTTTTTATATCATTAATAAAAGCCTTGCGGTCGCCGGTGAATTTGGGAGTTGGCCCGGAAATTATTTTAGATGCGATAACACGTTCTTCTTTAATTGCTGATAAACAGCGTGAAAATACTGCTTCACCAATAAGCGTTAAAGGTATACCCAAATCAAGCGCTGCAATTCCAGTCCATTTGCCAGTACCTTTTTGACCTGCAGTGTCTAATATCTTGTCAACGATTGGTTTGTTATCAGTATCCTTAAAGGCAAGAATATCGCGCGTAATTTCAACCAGGTAGCTATCGAGTTCACCTTCATTCCATTCTTTGAATACCAGGTGCATTTCGTCGGCAGACATGCCAAGGAGGTCTTTCATAATATGATATGCTTCGCAGTTAAGCTGCATATCACCATATTCGATACCGTTATGTACCATTTTTACAAAATGTCCTGCACCATTTTCACCAACCCATTCACAACAAGGTGTACCGTTATCAACCTTTGCCGAAATGGCTTGAAATATAGGTTTAACTGCTGGCCACGCTTTTGCTGAACCGCCTGGCATAATTGATGGACCAAGTAATGCTCCTTCTTCGCCACCGGAAACCCCAGTTCCAATGTAGAGAAGACCTTTGCTCTCAACATATTGGGTACGTCTGTTGGTATCAGGAAAATGTGAATTTCCACCATCAATAATAATATCGCCAGGTTCGAGCAGTGGAATTAATTGTTCAATAAACTCATCAACCGGTTTACCAGCTTTTACCATTAGCATCACTTTGCGTGGACGCTTCAGTGAATCAACCAGTTCCTTCAATGTTTTGGTACCTGTCACATTCTTTCCTTTGCCACGACCATTTATAAAATTTTCTACTTTATCAACGGTACGATTAAAAACACTCACATGAAAACCTTTACTTTCCATGTTTAAAACGAGATTCTCACCCATCACGGCGAGCCCTACTAATCCGATGTCTGAATTTTCTTTCATAATTTAAGGTTTGTATATCAAAATTGGTATTTATTTCACTTTAAAGCCCAGCCCCGTTATTATTTTTTGAATATTGGAATGGGGATTTGTTAAGGTAATTTCATATGCGTTAAATTCCCTGCGTAAAGGATAACAACTGCGTTGTTTTTCAAAAGTATCCGGTGAAGAACGCAAATACTGATCATCCTCCATCACATTGTAGGTAAAAAGAATTATCTGTGATAGTATATCTTGCAAAGTTTTTCCGTTGCAGTCGATGGTAAATGTTGCTTTTTCGGGAAGTTGGATATCTTCTGCAAACCATCTTGTTAAAGGGAGGTTAAAAAATTTACTCAAAAACTGGACACTCATGGAGGTGCCGTTAGCCTTGCCATCGGCGGAGTATCCTGCAATGTGAGGCGTAACTATATCTACTTTATTTACCAATTCCTTGTCGATGTTGGGCTCATTTTCCCATACGTCTAATGCAGAACCTAAAATCCGCATTTCCTTTAAGCATTTCTTTAAAGCGTTATTATCGACTACTTCACCGCGGGAGCTATTAATTAAAATGGTATTGGGATTCAGTTTTTCTAAAATTTGCTCATTAAACAGGTGATATGACTTATCTTCACCATCCATATGTAAAGGTACATGACAGGTGATGATATCGCATTCACGTATAATACCATCAAGCGACACATATCCACAAGGTCCCTCCTTGCGTGCGCGCGGTGGGTCATTAAGAAGGACACGCATACCAAGCCATTCACCTAATTTTACAATCTTCCTGCCTACATTACCAATACCAATTACGCCAAGGGACTTGTCATCAAAGTTAAAACCATACTTGATTGATAGATTCACCAGTGTTGACGCAACATATTGGTAAACTGAACCGGAATTACAGCCTGGGGCATTGGTCCAAAAAATTCCATTTTGCTCACACCATTGCGTATCAATATGATCGAAGCCTATAGTAGCTGTTGCAATAAATTTTACCTTGGTTCCTGCTAGTAGAGCCTCATTACATTGGGTACGGGTGCGTGTTATAAGTGCATCTGCATCCATCAATTCCTGGCGTGTAATCTTATCACCTGGCAAGTATACCACATCCATAAAGGGTTCCAGAACTCCTTTAAGAAAAGGAATGTTACAATCAGCTACTAATTTCATAATTCAATGATATTTAGCTTACCTCCTTACAGCAAATTAGAAATAAGTTATTAATAATAAGTGAATTGCTGGTGTTAAAAAAAGCGCAACCAAAGTAAAACGCCGATATTTCAAAAGAAATCCTCCACTGAACCAAGATTTTGCTCCCTGCGAAATTAGAAAAAAGGAATAATATTCAAAAAGTATCTTTAAGAGTTGTAAAAAAATTAGCTGTAATATAAAATTTTCTTATTTTTGGCAGGTTTTTAATCTAATTGTATAACACCTGATCAATATGAAGAGAATACTTCAGGCTAAATTAGCTCAGTATGACGCCCCTCAAAAGGCAATGGCAGCTGGTATTTACCCCTATTTTAGGGCAATCCAGTCGGACCAGGATACAATAGTTACCATGGACGGGAAAAAGGTTCTGATGTTTGGTTCGAACAGTTACCTTGGTCTTACCAATCATCCGAAAGTTAAAGAGGCAGCCAAAAAGGCAATTGATAAATATGGAACGGGCTGTGCCGGCTCCCCTTTTCTTAACGGAACGCTTGATATTCACATTGAATTGGAAAGCAGGCTGGCCGAATTGGTAAAAAAAGAAGCTGCTATTTGCTATAGCACTGGCTTCCAGGTCAACATAGGTGTAGTATCCGCACTAACCGACAGAAACGACTATTTATTATTGGATGAGTACGATCATGCTTCTATTATTGAAGGAAGCAGGCTATCTTTTTCCAAAGTCCTAAAGTTTGCTCACAACGATATGAATTCGCTGGAGAGTAAATTAAAGTTATGCGAACCCGACAGGATAAAGTTAATTGTAGTTGATGGCATTTTTTCTATGGAAGGAGACATTATTAATCTTCCTGAAGTAGTTAAGCTTGCAGATAAGTATAATGCTTCAATTATGGTTGATGATGCCCACTCAATGGGGGTGATTGGGGAAAATGGATCGGGAACGGCATCCCACTTTGGGCTTACGGATAGTGTCGACCTTATTATGGCCACTTTTTCAAAGTCTTTCGCCTCACTGGGAGGATTTATTGCTGCCGATAAAGACACCATTAATTATCTGCGCCACAATTCACGCTCGCTGATTTTCAGTGCCAGTATGACACCTGCTTCAACAGCCGCAGTACTTGCTGTAATCGACATTATGAAGAGCGAACCCGAAAGGATTAAGCATCTTTGGGATTTAACCCATTATGCTTTAAAAGGGTTTAAAGAAATGGGTATAAATACTGGTAAAGCAGAAACGCCTATTATTCCATTATTTATAAGAGATGATATAAAGGCGCTTCAAATGACACGCATGCTACTGGAAGAAGGTGTATTTGTTAATCCTGTGGTTGCTCCTGCTGTACCTAAAGAAGATAGTATGATACGCTTTTCGCTGATGGCCACCCATACTTTCGATCAGGTTAGAATAGCCATGGAAAAGATTGAAAAGATAGCTAAAAAGCTGGGGGCAATTGCATCCTCATCGGTAATGCTTTAAAAAATTGCTATTGGGCATTTGCTGTTGGCTATTGGACTTTGAGAGGCTA
>CAYZNC010000192.1:0-11684 GCA_964478555.1 uncultured Bacteroidales bacterium
AAGCACCTGACCAAACAGTATAAGCTGGCCAGAACCACCAATAGCAGTGTAAACCCAGATATTGACTACTAATTCGTGAGTCACCTCCTATTGTTGTGACATCAGCGGCATAGCCGGTACCGTCAAGTATGCATTTCCATGAGGAGGGGCCGTAGGTAGATAAGAAATTGGCATAAAGCGTTAACAAAGCACTTGAACTATAACTATAAGGCTCATTTATTGGTTCGTAAAGCACCTTTGTATTACTCTTGTATACGGCATTCACGCTACTCCACATCGAGCTCCACTGTGTAGTGTTGGAAACGACACCTCCCGTTGGGCTCCAGTAACAAAGTATCACATTACAACCATCCGAGACGATGGCATTAATGGCCGCCTGATATACAGCCCAGTAACTGGAATTGCTGGTTGTTCCGTAATTAATAGGCATACGAATAGTTGTACCACCGCTAACTTTTAGGGCATCAGCAATACGCTTTGCAACCGCAGCAGCTTGAGTGGTTGTCAGGGATGAAGTAAGCCCACTGGGCTGCACCACACCTGACGGAGCGTTGCCATTAGGATCGGCCCAGTTAATACCACGTAATGCATTAGTACTTTTAAGAAGAGATGCTTGAGGTTTGGCATTAGATGAATCGGAAACTTTCATGTCTTCTTTAGTACAATTGGACAAAAAAATTGCCATCCAAACGAAAGCTAATTGTAAAATGATTTTTTTCATGTTAGTTAATTTTAGTTGAACATTTTGTTAGAAAAATTGCAATTTGTTAATTTGTTAACAGTAAGTGTTTTGTTACTCAGCTTATAAACTTTTTGTTTTGCGCATAAGGACTGAGGAGTAATAAATAAAATATCTAAAATATAAGATGCCATCTAAAATAAGATGATCATTGTCTTGTTATGCTGTCTTTCCAGCTTGCCAATAAAAACCCTCCCTTTCCTCATGTTCTGACTGGGGAAAGGTGGGTTTATTTAAAAATTAATAACCGGGATTATTCGGAAGTAAATTTTTATTTATAATTATGTCGGCTTGAGGAATCGGCCATAGCCATCCCTTGGTTGCATCAAATGTCCTTGTAGCTATTTTTATTTGCGAAAACGTCCATGTTGAAGGGCTTGCAGGATCAGACAATTTCGATTTATCATAACCATATACATCATGCACTAACGATACGTCTTGCCATCGCAGCATGTCGGCGTATCGTGTCCCTTCTATACAAAATTCAACCTTTCTCTCATGCCGCATTATTTGACGAAGCTGAGTTTGGGTAAGCCCGGTACCTTCTACCGATTCAACTGTTGGCATACCGACTCTCGCACGTACTTTATCAATCAGGTCATAGATTTCCTGAGCCGTGCTACCGGATTCAATAAGTGCTTCCGCACGCATCAGGCAGATATCTGCATAGCGCATCAAGATAGTATTTAATGAACTATTGTTCACGTCAGCAATTCCATACTCTGCATATTTGCGTGGTTTTGCGCCGCACGGGTATTCATCATAGCTGGCAGGTATAAAAGTGCTTGAGCCATATTTTGAACCCGGCAACACCACTGTAGCAGCTAACCTTGGGTCTCTGTTAGTATAGGGATCCTGATCGTTATAGCCAGATGTAGCATCTATTATAGGTTTACCATTGGTCATGTAATATGAATTAATCATATCGGCTGTAATGTTTGATGTTTGCCAAGTACCAAGAACAAATGGCTCAGCCGGCCATGGTTGCGATTGAGTTGTTGGAATATACTGAATATCAAAAATAACTTCAATATTATCTTCATGGGCTTCTGTGAAAAGGTCAGCATAGTTTGGATAAAAATCATAAAGTTTTAAGTCCATAACATCTTTGGTTGCCTGTACTGCATCTACCCATTTTTGATTATAGAGTAATATCTTTGCCTTATAAGCCAACGCGGCTCCTTTTGTGGCACGACCCACATTTGAACCTGAATAAGAGGTGGGAAGAACAGTTGCTGCATCTGTAAAGTCGGTGAGAATTTGAGTAAGTACATCACTTTTGGAATTTCTTTTTACATACGCATCGGACAATGCCAGAACTTTAGTAATAAGCGGCACATCACCGAAATAAGTAATCAAATCGGAATAGGCATAACCCCTTAAAAATTTTGCTTCCGCCACCATCGAAGTTTTAACTGTATCGCTCACTGAGGCAGCAGCTATATCCTGTAGAAACTCATTAGCTCTGGCAATAATTGTATAATTCTGTGCCCATTTCGCATTCGGAGCCCAACTGTTTGCATTGGTACTCCATGAGCCAACTTCATTTGAACCTTGCCAGGCAGCCTGGCAATAACCGTTATCGGACATAAATTCAAACTGATAAAAATGAGTAGGTGTTGCATTCGGCTGAATGGCATTATAAATACCCATCAGCGCCATTTTACACTGTGTTTCATCGTGATAGAATGTTGAGGGAGACAATCTGTCTTTCGGCGTTTTATTTAGAAGATCTTTCGAGCAACTAAACAAGACAGATAAAAGAAAAAATGAAGTGATAATTTTATATTGATTTTTCATAATCCTGATCTTTTAAAAGTTAACATTTAATCCTACCGTCATAACACGAACCTGTGGAAAAGCTTCAGCTCTGGTTTGATCGGTAGTTTGCTCGGGATCAAAACCTTTAAACTTCGTAATGGTAAAAGCATTCTGAATATTTCCATAAACTCTTATAGAGCTGATACCTATTTTAGAAATGATTTTTGGGCTTATGGTATAACCCAATTCAATGTTCTTCAAACGAAGGTAGGATGCATTCTCCACATAGAAAGACGAATGAACGTTGGTACGATATTCGTCTAAAGTTACCCTTGGCATTGTGTTGGATGGATTTGTTGGCGTCCATCTGTCTTTCCACCACGAACCTAAATTGGCAACACCACTAAAAGGAGTAGCAATTTCATAATAGAAATAGCCCTGAATGCCCTGTACACCTTGAAAAAATGCGCCTAAATCAAAACCTTTCCACTCCAAATTCAGGTTCAACGAATAAGTAAGATCCGGAAACTGTTTACCAATGATAGTTCTGTCATGATTATTATCCACAATGCCATCTCCGTTAAGGTCTTTATACTTAATATCTCCCGGTTGTGCATTATAATCAGCAACAGAAACTACACCTGGTTTTAAAGTATACTTAGTTCCGTCATAATCAAAATCAGAGACCTGGTAAATTCCATCCATCTTGTAGCCGTAAAATGAATTAATGGCGGCACCCACTTTAATAGCTTTGGGCGAATTTAGCTGCTCCGGTGCATTCATACTTGTAATTTTATTTACAATGTGAGATGCGTTAAGCGTAGTGTGTAACTTTAGCCCGTTTGAAAACGTTTTCCGGTAGGTTAAGGAAGCTTCAATGCCTTTATTCTGAACTTCACCGGCATTTACGTAAGGTGCAGATTCTGCCATAGTAAGCGGAATAGGTCGCGGCAACAATAAATTTTTTGTTCTTTTGTCAAAATAATCGGCGGTCAGTTCAAAGCCATATTCCAAAGCCATATCTATGCCAAAATTCAATTGCTGTGCCGTTTCCCATGTTAATTCTTTATTGGTCATTTGTGTTACAGCTACACCAGAATATAATGTACCGCCAAGAGAGTAATTTTGACCCGATGATAAGATATCACTACCGTTATAATAATTACCGATATTTTGGTTGCCAAGCTGCCCCCATGATGCACGCAATTTTAGCAAATTCAGCCAGCTTATTTCTTTCATAAAATTTTCCTTCGAAATTACCCAACCTCCGGAAAATGATGGAAACGTTCCCCACTGGTGTCTCTGGGCAAAGCGTGAAGAGCCATCTCTCCTAATGTTAGCTTCAAACAAATATTTTCCGTTGAATGCATAATTTATACGTCCGAAATATGATCGCAAGCCTAGGTCGTAACTTCCGGCATCATTTGTCTGAGTGGCTGCATCACCAAGATTAAGTATCCGTTGGGTATTGTTAACAAAATTTTTTCGGTAACCACTCTGCCAATCATAGGTAAACTCTTCTTCTGAATAACCTGCCAAGAAATTTAGTTCATGCTTTCCGAATGTTTTATTGTATTTAAGTAATGTAGTTAACATCGTTTGAATATCATTTTCATTTGTAATACTCAAATCTGATGGTTCTGTTTTTGTACTGCCATCCTTATTTTGTAATACTACATTTGCATTAAAAGCGTTCCTATTTGATGTTATAACGTTATACCCGTATGTAACTTGCGCACTTAAATCTTTAATGATTTTGTATTCAGCTTCTGCCTGTCCGCTAAAATCATATCGTTTCGTCAGCGCTGTACTGCCTGCTTTAATTTCTGCATAGGGATTTAATTCACCATTTACTGACATAAATTGTCCGGCTGCATTTTGAAGGGGATATATGGGAGCAAGCGTAGCGTACCATTCAGCATTCCACATACTGGTAGGCTCATTTTTAATACCAAGGTTGCCGGCCAATTTAGCAGACACTCTTAACTTTTTATCCTTTAAAAAAAAGGCATCAATGTTAGAACGAAAATCTGTCTTTTTATAATTGGTAGCTACAAGAATACCGTCTTGATTTAAATGTCCAAGCATAACAGCATACTGCACATTGTCATTACCGCCTGATATACTCAAACGATGATTTTGTGTATTTGCCTTTCCATAATAAACTTTAAAGTAATCAATGTCGGGATACATCGGGTCATCGTGTGCTGCATATTTTTGAATGTCAGCATCTGTAAAATTTGGAACATTACCTGAATTTGCCGACGCCTCATTTTTGAGTGTGGCATACTCAACCGAATTTAAAACGCTTGGCAATCTGGTTGCGTTTTGTACTCCAACATAACCATTATAGTTAATTTTCATCTTACCGGCAGATCCTTTCTTTGTAGTGATCAAAATAACACCATTAGCTGCTCTATTTCCATAAATGGAGGAAGACGCAGCATCTTTCAATACTGATATTGAGTTAATGTCATTGGCATTTACATCAGACAAATTGCCAGGGAATCCGTCAATTACTACCAACGGCGTATTATCGCCAAAAGTTCCAACACCTCTAATATCAATAACCGCATTGTCGTCGCCCGGTTTTCCGGAGCTTTGCAGTGCATATACACCGGAGACGGTGCCCTGTAAAGCCAGACTCGAATTTGTCAGCGGTCTGCTCTCCATTTCATTCATTTGCACATTTCCTACGGCTCCTGTTAAACTTGTCTTTTTCTGTGTTCCGTAACCCACAACCACTACCTCGTCAAGTTTTTGAACACTTGGCATTAATTTTATATCAATGGTGGTGAGATCATTGACAGTTACTTTTTCTGCACCATAACCTAAACAAGAAATTACAAGCACCGCATCTTTAGAAGAAACATCGATGATATAGTTTCCATTTACATCGGTTAAGGTTCCTCCATTGGTTCCTTCAATCCGGACAGTTGCTCCAATGATTGGTTCACCAGTTGCGTCATCGACAACTTTACCTTTCACTTGCCTGTTTTGTAAAGCTTTCATAGGGGCGATAACTACGATGTTATTTTCAAGTACCTTAAATGAAAGTGATTTATCTAACAACAGATTAGTAAGTACAGTATTTAAATTAGCTTCCTTGACATTAATGGTGACCAAATCTTTCAATTCCCTGTAATTGTCGCTAAAAAAGAATCGATAATTGCTTTGGTGTTCAATAGTTTTAATTACTTCCACCAGGGGTTTGCCATCGACATTTAGAGTGAGTTTAGTTTCCTGAGAATATACACTAGCCGAAGCATTCAGCATAGCTATAAACGTAAGTAGTAGTGAAATTTTCATGATGAGAAAATATTTAGAGAGGCGTTTCTGTTTTGAACCGGGTATAAATATCCCATTACAATTTTTTTCCATAGATTTGTATTAGAGTTTTAAACATTAATTATATTCTATCGCAAGTAGAATATTTTTAGAAAAGTAAAATTCAAGAAATGGAAATGGAGTCAACTATTGATTCCATTTCTTTTTTAAGGTGGAGGTTCAATTATACTCATAGTTTCGTAGTTTAAAAGTTAGGTTTTTATTTAAATGATTTACAATAGATGATCTTATCTCTAATAAGCTTCTTTATAATTCTTTTCAAGTCTTCCATTAAAATACCATATAGCTTCTCCTTTATTTATGGTATAAGATATTGGAATGGTCAATTTTAGGATGCTAAAGATTTGTTCTAAAGTCTCGTTTTCAATGATGCCTGAAAATTTGTATTTATATAGCGCTGTATCATTGATTTGTATTGGTAAGCCAAATTTACGGTAAAGCAACACCGCAAGGCTTTGTAAATCCTCCCCCTGAATAATCCATTGCTTTTCTTTCCAGGAAGTCTCTACATGTATATCAGTTTTCGCTACGTGCACGACTGATTGGCCGGTAGCTGAAACCTGCGAAGAAGTGAGAGATGGTTGCTTGGTTTGATTATCTGCAACAATTGTTTCGTTTTGAGTTTTCTGAGCTATTGTTTTATATATCCGGATTTTCTCCCCTGGTTTCAGCCTAATTCCTTCATTTTTAACTCCGGAATTTTTTGAAGGATCGATTTCGTTAACCAACACCGAACCCTTTACCAGGATGGTTTCAATAATATTTTCATCGGGATAAGCTTTTACGTTAAATTCGGTTCCCAAGGCCTGAATACTTGTTTTGAAAGTATGAACAATAAAAGGTTTGTTCTTTTGCTTGGCCACTTTAAAATATCCTTCTCCAATAAATGTCACTTCTCTTGTTTTATTTCCATAATCCATCCCATAAGTCAATTTGCTACCGGCATTTAGTGTAACTTCCGTACCATCAGGTAAATGGATATTAGATTTTGAACCCAGGGGCGCAGTTATTTCGTTATAAGCGATTTGGGGGACCTTGGGTAAGAATGCTTTCTCAATTAATGCGTATAAAACTGCTCCGAGAATAACTGATAACAATACAACGGCCGCATATTTTCGCAGAAAATACTGTAATCGCTTTATTTTGGGAACAATTACTTCAATGGCAGCTAAATGATTTTGATGTTTAGATTTCAAGCGCTGAAGTACCTGATCAATTTTTGTTTCATCTTTAACCAGCAAATCAGCAGCGTTCCATACTTGATACACCTCCTTGAAGTAGGTTTTATTTTCGGGGCCTGATGCTATCCATTCTGCCAGCTTATCTTTTTCCTCATCCGAAATCGTCCCTCTAAGAAAAGAGATGATCATATCGTCGATTCTTGAATGCATTTTATCCATTTTTCCTGTTATATATTAAAGACGATTAAAAAAAATTTGTGGGTATATGAAAAACTAAATAAATTATAGTTTTGATTTTAAAATTGAAATTACAATAACTAATAAACTGATTATCAGGTATCCTTTTAATCTCTCCCTTAAATGCTCAAGGGCTTTTTTAATGTTCATTTTTACGCCATTGATGGAGATGCTCATTTCTATTGCAATTTCCTCATACGTCTTATCTTGAAACCTGCTTAACATAAATGCTTGCTTATAACGTGGGGGCAGTAATTCAATAGCTTCCATTAAATTATTTTCCAGCTCGGTAGAGATGATATATTCCAGCGGGTTTTGTCCAATATCAGTCAGTGTGAATGCTTTTTGTTGATTGTCGCCAATATAATTACTTACCTTTTCACGAATTTTCTGGTTTCTGCAGTAATCAATACATTTATTGTGAATGGCTTTTACCAGATAACCTCTTAATGAAGTAGTTATTGTTAGTTCCTGACGATTCTGCCAAATTTTTGTAAATACATCACAAACGATCTCCTCGGCCAGGTAGTTATTTCGAAAGTACCCCCTTGTTTCAATACATAATAATTGATAATACTTTTTAAAAATCGTATCAAAGGCAATCGTGTTACCCGCTTTCAGATCTTTAATCAACTGATCGTTTATTTTGTCTTCCATATTTGTACGACAAATGTAATTTCAAATATATAAAAATTGGCAACGATTCATATAATATTAATTATAAGCTATTAACTAACTAATAGTATTGATTAAATCACTAATAACTCCGTGTACCGCGTAACCGCGGGAAGTCTTATCCAATAAGTAAAATATAGTCAGGTTTTTAGGTACACCCAACATAGACGCATTTAAGAAAAGAGATTTTTCATGGATTGGCAGTTTAAAATTTCCATTGATTAGAAAGTGGCAAAAAAATTTCTTGGTTGGATTAAGAGTATCCCATTCAATGATATCAATCAATAAATACTATAAAATTTACAATTTCGATTATGGGATCGAATTCAACTATACGTTCAATTAAGTAGGCTGAAAAACTTTAACTTTGAACATCTGACGAAACTTTCCGTTTAACCTTCTTTTTAACATCAAATATATCAACACTCTTTCGTTTTCCCTTTAACTCTGTACTACCGATACTTTTAAAATTATAAGCTTTTTTATTGGTTATGTGCATGTGTAGGTCTCCGGAAATAAGAAGGTTGCCATGCAATTCATTGCACATCGATTCGATGCGTGCTGTAGTGTTAAGGGTATCGCCATTGTAGGAAATGTCTCTGCGGATAGTACCAACCTGAAGTACCATAATCTTTCCAATGTGCATACCCGCCTTGAATTGCGGAACTAATCCGTATTTTCTTTTGTAGGACTTCGTTCTACGTTGTATAAGCCTTTCAAACGCAAAAAAGGCATTGATACAATTGTTGTTCAATAACCCTGTTTTTAAATTCCACGAGATGATTGCCCCATCACCCAGATATTGGTATATGTCGCCACCGTAATTATCAACAATTGCCATATCATTGAAAGCATCCTGGACCAGGTAGCTTAGCTTTTTGTGTCCCAATTTTTCAGCAATGGTGGTAGAGGATTTCATATCGATAAACATGAAAATACGTTCCTCTTCGCGGGGTTTTTTCAGCGATCCGAATAACCATTTGAAGTAATTTCCCCGTCCTATCCGTTTAACCATATCCTTGAAAAAATTATTGAGCATGCATACGATATAGAAATAGGTTAAGAACCGAAAAAAAGATTTATTTAACTCAGGCATTAAATCATTCAGTTTTGCCCAGTTTAACTTCGTTTTCAGCTCATTTACAGAATGCGAAGCCAGGACGAAAATGGCAACTACAATGGCAACATAAAGTATAGATCTTAACACGGCAAAGAAACGCACCGGTGAATTACGTAATAACCGGTCGGAAAAAAGGCTGTCGAAGAATGTAAAAAGTAAGGCCAGAAACAGCGACAGATAAAAGACATTCAGGAAAATTGATTCGAATTTAATAATACTCAGGTAATTAATGAAGAGCTTATCTCCACCAGTAAAGAAGATATAAAGAAGCAAGGCGATATACCAGAATAAGAGGTGATAAACAAAAGCCCTAAAGAACGAAGTATACCAAATTCTGAATTTTTCCATGGTTAGCAGTTTGTGTATTATACTAAATTAGTAATTTTTTGTTATACTTTTAAACTTACACAGATGCCGGAATTTTCATTTTAATTCGGTACCCACATGCGAATATATTTGCCAATCGTATAATATTCCATTCTTCGGGTATCAAGATAGGTTTTCTTATAGCATTTTACTCCATTCTTCAAACGTAACCACCTCGGCCTGCCTTGGAAAAACTTTGGTAGTTAACACACGATGCACTTCAGGGTCTGCATCTGCACAACAATCTGACAATATAGTTATCCGATAATCTTTATCAGCAGCTTCACGTAAGGTTGATAACACAACGCCACCAGTAGCAACGCCGGTAAGTATCATATGCTGAACACCGATTGCCCGTAGTACTACTTCAAGGTCGCTACCAGTAAACGCACTGACCCGGCGTTTGGTAATTACGATATCGTTTGGCAACGGAGCCACGTCACTGTCAATTTTCATCCAATCATCCATACTTGCTGAGGCCAGCCTCTCTTTGGAACCGGAAAAGCTTTTATTGTTCATACTTATTTCAGGCATTCCCTGGCGAAATCCCACTACTATGTATAGAACAGGGATATCCTTTGTCCGAGCACTAACAATGGCTTTAGCCACATTGCATTTAAATTCTGTGGCATCCGGAAGGTTGCGAATTATAGCCGTCTGCATATCCATTATCAGGAGGGCTGAGTTTTGCTTACTTTTTTCCATCTTATTTATCTTTGTTATATATTTTCTATTGACATGTCCTCATCTTTGAATCGCTCTACATTTTTCTTTTTAAGTTTATCCCTTCTCAGAAAATTTGCAAATGCAGCAACGATAATAAGTGCCAGTATTCCCTGACTAAGCAAGGCATTAGGGGCCCCAATTTTCTGAGATATTGCACCAATAAGAAGACTGCCTAATGGTAGTGCTCCGGTCATAGCCATAATTAAAAAGCTCATTACCCTTCCCCTCATATGGGCCACTGTATAAACCTGTGTGATAGTTAAGCAAATAGTAGTTTGAGCCATGGCCCCAAATCCGAATAAAGCGGCAAATACCATTGCCAGGGGAAAATAGCTAACATGTGAAAACAACATGAGGCCAATGCCTAGAATAAAAGTATTTATCAATAGCACTTTTTTAAGGTCTGTTTCTGCTTTTAAGGAAGCCAAAAAGAAACCGCCTCCAATTGCCCCTAACCCTATAAAACTACGAATGTAGCCAAATGTTGAAGCATCACCTTTGAAAATTATCTTGGCAAACACTGGCAAGAGGGTTTCGTAGGGTAATACCAGAAAGCTTACTAAACTAATCATAATCAAAACCATGCTTAATATTGGAGTATTTTTTACGTAGAGGAAGCCTTCAATAAGCTCGGAAGTAATTTTCTTTTTTACCGGTAACAAGTTATGATAGGCTGGCAACTTCATTAATAAAAGAGAAATGATAACGGCTACAAAACTCAAAGCATTTAAAAGAAAACACACTCCCGCACCAAATTTTTGCAAAACAATACCGGCTAATGCAGGTCCCACAATCCGGGCGAAATTTACCATCGAAGAGTTGAGCGCAAGTGCATTGGTAAGGTCGTCTTTGTCATTTATCATTTCATGCACCAGCGGTTGCCGTGCAGGTGAATCAAAAGCATTAATCGCACCAAGGGTGGCACTGAGTGTAAGTAATTCCCAAACGGTATAGTGATTAGTGAGCGTTAATATAGCCAGCAATACAGCCTGTATCATTGAAGCAATCTGGGTAATCAGCAGTATTTTATAACGATTGTACCAATCTGCAACAATACCTCCGAATAAAGATAGAAGAAATCTTGGAAACAAGGATGCAAATATGGTAAGGCCCAACATGAAAGTCGAATGAGTCATGGTATAAACAACCCAGCTTACGCCGGTACCTTGCATCCAGGTGCCAATTTGAGATACTGACTGGCCGCTAAAATATAATGCAAAATTACGGCTCCTGAGTGCCCGGAAAATGCCTGTTTTTCTAACTGTCTCCATGAAATTGAATAATCATCAATTTTTACATTTTTTCCTTATTAGCAAATCGCTTACTCAATATATTGCTCATACTTGCGATTCCTGTAAAAAAATACAATCAGCAAGATTTGGTTTCTGTAAGTTTCTTTAATACAGGCATAGCCTTGGCAAGAATCTCTTTTTCATTATCTGTAAGTGATTTTTCAATAGCATCTCTCAGCCATTCATCACGATCGTATCTGGTCTTCTCCACCATGGTAATTCCAAACGTGGTGAGCGCA
>CAYZNC010000193.1:0-11681 GCA_964478555.1 uncultured Bacteroidales bacterium
AATAAATGGGGTGATAAAATATTTATAAATATTAACCTTTCTTACACCCCACCCTCAGGGTTTCGAAAACCCTGAGGGTTTGAGCTCCGAAGCATGGCATTTTAATAGCTTGCTTGCGTTCTGCTTAATTTACAAACCCCAACCTTTTCGCAGGGTAGCAAGCGCAGAAGCATTAGGAACTGATAACGTAATACCTGATCCACTTCCACTTTTTATAGTCATGCTGTACCAGTCAGTATCTCTTAATCCTGGCCAATACATGCTTCCCATTCCCCAGGAACGTAATTGTGCTGCAATACCGTTGGCATAGTAGTAAAAGAAGGTAGTACTGGAAGTGGCACTATAGTCAATATATCCATATGAGGTTCCGTTCTTGGTACCTGGACTGCATGGGTAGCCCCATTCGGTGCAAATGGTACGACTTGCATAATTACCTACGTAGCCTTTGATGTGGTTTTGCCATTCAGCTAAGGTTCTATAGGGATTGGAAACAAAGAATGAATAATCATGCACAGCCAGCAGGCAACTGGTTAAACGAGTATCAGCTCCAACAGGTGAAACTCTTTGGGCATAACCGCCTCCATCGAGGACAACTCTAGCCTGTGAAACACTTGTATACTTGGTGATCCAGCTATAGTATAAATTACATAAATCAGCATCACTGTATCCGTAAGGTTCATTGATGGGCTCAAAATAACAATTGCTGTTACTTCCGTATTTGTTAACTACGGTTGTCCACATGTTCCAGAAATTGGTCATGTTGGCTGGTTTTCCGGTACTTACTGCCCAATAACACAAAATTACTTTTCCTTTGGTAAGGGCTTTATCAATTGCACCTGTGTAAGTGCCCCAATAACTTGAAACAGTAGCCTCATTAATTGGCATACGGACACTGTTGGAACCCAGCAGGGCGTTCATTTGGCTGATCACTTTGTCAGCAACCACCGAAGCGGAGGTATAGGTATCAGAGGAAGTTAATCCTGATACATATAGAACACTGCTTTGGAAATTATCCCTGGCATCAGCCCAATTCACACCGTCAAAACTACCTGTAGCTTTAAGTTTATTGCCTTCATCAGCCTGTTTAACGGATTCACTTTTGCTGCAATTAGACAAAGTAAGTACAATGCCTAATAAAAGAAATGCAAATTTTTTCATAACATTTATTATTAGTTAGTTAATTAAAAGAGAGATAAGTATTTAGTAGTAAGTCATATGACTGGTTTTTACTGATAACCAGATACTGAATACTTTATAAAAAAGGTAAATACCGCAAAGACGCTTAATTTCATGCGTCCTTGCGGTAAATTTAAAAGGTTAATATCCTGGGTTTTGTTCCAGAACAGCGTCTTTATTCAATTGAATTTCGCTTAGAGGGATAGGTAATAGTAGATTAGTGGTGGTTAAGCCCGTAATTTGGTTAGGAGCACCAGCATCATGATTCAGCCTTAATGCACGATCAACCAAAGTTCCGGTACGCATCAGGGTCATGCGCCTGTTTTCTTCACCAACTAACTCTCTTGCACGTTCATCCAAAATAAAATCCATGGTTACATCGGTAGCATTAATTTGTGCAGCATTTGCTCTTGTTCTTAAAACATTGATAGAAGTTGCAGCACCAGCAGTATTGCCTTGTTTAAACTGAGCTTCTGCTTTCAACAGGTAAGTTTCACCTAAACGCATTAATATAAAATCTTTAACCATATTAAAGTATACTCCTGAACCATTGGGGTCAAATTCTCCCCATTTAGTGATGCTTGGGCAAATTCTTACCATGGTATCAGTGCCCGCATATGGTACAGGCTTACCGTACAAATTAGGATGAGCAGCATCATGGCCGTTGTAAGTTGGATCATTATACCAATAACGACGACGAATGCTAAATTGCGAATTACGCATATCGCTTGCCCCATATAGTGAATAAAGTACCCAATTATTAAGTCTTAGCCTGCAAATTGCACGACCTCCTAAAGAATCGCAAATTGCCAAACCTGCTATTTGATAATAAGCAGCACCCCATTGTCTGCGTTGTTGAGGACTACCTGTTTGACCACCGGGAATAGTAGCAGGATTTTCCTGTTCCAAAACCCAGATAGACTCAGTATTTCCGGCAAGCCTCCGCTGGTTACCCTTAACAAACATATCCGAAAAAGGGTCGCCTGCTTTCGATGCATTTACACCAAATCTGGCAGTAATTAATTTAAATTTTCCACCGGTTATAATAGAATCACACTGTGCTTCTGCTAAAGCGGGCTTATTCATGCGTAAATAAGCTTCGGCCAATAGTTGAGACGCCATAGCCTTATTTGCCCTGCCATATAGTTTTTTACCACCCGAATCCTTATTAACGTTTTCAATATCAGGAAGATATTTGGCTGCAAATAAAAGGTCCTTTTCAATTAAATTATTTACCGTATCTAATGGAGCCCTGACAAAATTAGTCTTAGGAGCAGTTAATGGTTGAGTTATAACCGGAACTCCGCCAAAACAGGTAGCCAGTAAATTGTAAGCATAAGCTCTGAAAAAACGAGCCTCCCCATCAATTTTATTTTTATTAGTTTTTGTCATTCCTGTAATTGACTGGTCCTCAGCAATAACGATAAGACTGTTAGCATTGCCAATTAACTGGTAAGCCCATTGCCACGTGTATGCTGCCGCACCGTCCTGATTGTTTAAAATAGCATAATTCCAATAAGGATTTTCAATACCTTGCGTTTGTCCTGATCCGCCATAAGCAATATCTGTACCAAGTTGCCAAACACTGAGCCACCCCTGTGCTCCGTTGGGGCCGGCAGTGGTTAAAAAATTACTGAATTGGTTATACAATCCTATTGCGGAAGCTTCGAAGCCTAAAGAATCTCCTAAAGTTGCCGGAGTGTAAGAAGAGAAATTTCTTTCATCCAGAAAAGTTTTCTTGCAGGATGAAATTTCAAATATTATAAGAAAGATACTAAGTATGATAAATATATTTTTTTTCATAGCGTGCTTTTATTAAATAATTACTGAAGTGCAACGTTTAATCCAACTACAATTTGTCTGGTAAAAGGGTAATTATTAGTCCAATCACCCGCACCTCTCATGTCTTGCGTTGATTCTGGATCCCAACCAATCCACTTGGTGAAAGTGTAGAGATTTTTTCCGCTGGCATAGATCGTTAAACCTTGCAGTTTTATTTTTTGAACTAGTGCTTTGGGTACAACATAACTCAGCGTTATATCTTTTATACGCGTGTAGCTGTTATCGCTGGGAAACCCATAACCTCTTGGGTTTGTATAAGCTAAGGAAGGACGGGATTGACTTTGATTATCTGCAGTCCAATATTTAACAGCTTTAGGTGTATTTCTTCGGCCATATTCATCCGCATAATTAAGGTCGTTATTGTTTTTTAACGCCCCCTGCGCAGTTTGTATCAATATGCTTAGGTGCAAGTTCTTATAGGTAAAAGTATTGGTCATCCCACCTCTCCATTTTGGATCAGTCTGGCCCTGAATTACTCTATCGTTGGCATCAATTTTACCATCGCCGTTGATATCGGCAAATTTTATATCGCCAGGTTTAGCAGTAGCATCCGTACCCGATGCATCTTCACCTACTTGCCAAATCCCTTTCATACGGTATCCATAAACTGCATGGAGGGGTTGACCTATGAACCAGCCGTTAGGGATGTCATCTTTCTTATCGCCATACAAATCAACAATCTTATTTTTGTTTGAAGACACATTAATATTACTTTCCCATGTGAAATCACCAATTTTAAGATTTACCGAATTTAAGGTTACTTCAATTCCGGTATTTTGCATTTCCCCAATGTTGTCCGTGATACTGGTATAACCTGTAATTTGAGGAATGTTTCGTTTTAAAAGAATACCTTTTGTATCGGTCTTATAGGCATCAACGGTAAGATTGACCCTGCTGTTCCACCCTGAAAAGTCTATACCGATATTTGAGGCTGTTGTACTTTCCCAGTGAAGGTTGGGATTACCCAATACACTTGTACTAACACCGGTATAGACGATTCCGTTAAACGGATATTTTACCGCTCCTTCCGTGGAGTTGGTTTGATTAACCCCTACAGCCTGATTACCCACTTTGCCGTAAGACAAACGTAATTTCAGATTATTAATAAAAGATACATCTTTTAAAAAGTTTTCTTTACTGACATTCCACCCCAGGGCGATGGAAGGGAAAATGCCATATTTTTTGCCGCCGGCTCCGAAAGCTGAATATCCATCCCTACGGGCAGTTAGGGTTAATAAATAACGGCTATCATAGGAATAGTTGATTCTTCCCATTTGCGACAATATGTTGGATTGCCATGCATAAGTTCCAGTCTGATTAACATTATTTCCAGGTCTGGTAAGGTCAGGAATACTTCCTGGGCTCACCGTACCACCCGCTCCAATATCGTAAAAGGATAAAATATCGTTGATATAATTACTTCCGCCAATGGAGGAAGCAAAATAATTTTCCTGTTGTGCACTGTATAAACCGGTAAAATCAATATGATGTTTATCAAAGTCTTTAGCATAACTAATAATGTTTTCGATAACCCATGTTTTATCTTCTGAGTTAAACGAGGTAGCTCCACCTATTAAATTGTTTGCAACCCTGCCCGTGTAACTGGCAGTCCGGTGTGGCAAATAAGTGTATGATGCATTTATGCGATATTTTAACCCTTTTATAAAAGTTGGAGCTAATTCTGCGTAAACATTGCCGCTCAAATTTGTACTACGGTCAACCTGATCAGTAACAAGTCCCAGTAGTGGATTAGCGTATAAAGTTTCGGTAAACATAGGATAAATAACATAATTTCCCAAGGCATCTTTGACAGAGCCATATGGACTCATTGCCGCAGCATTAAGCAAATTTGCTCTTCCCCCATCGGAGTTATTGTTGTTAATTAAAACAGAGGTTCCCATGGAAAGGAAATTGGTAGCATTTACATCGAGGTTGGTGCGAAAAGTTGCTCTGTGATATTGATAACCCTTTATATTACCTTTATCCTTTAAATAATCGCCAGACACAAAGTATTTTACATCTTGGGTTCCACCAGAAACACTAAGGCTATGGTCCTGAATTACACCTGGTTGTGACACCTCTTTTATCCAGTCGGTTGTTTTTCCAGCGTTGTAATTAGCGACTTCAGCTAAATTTGGAACATTATATTGGGGAGTAATGCCTTTCTGAGCAGAAAAATCCAAATATTTTTGAACGTACTCAGAGCCACTTCTAGGGGTTAAGATATGAGAAAAATCTTCTGATCCTGCATAACCCGCATATCGAATAGTAGGTTTACCGGTGGTACCTTTTTTGGTAGTGATCAGGATAACCCCATTAGCGCCCCTGGTTCCATAGATTGCCACTGCAGAAGCATCTTTCAGAATTTCAATAGAGGCGACGTCGTTGGGATTAATATCATTGAAGGAACCGGTAAAAGGAATTCCATCCACAACCATAAAAGGACTGGTATTGGCAGTGATCGAATTGATCCCCCTGATTGAAGTAGTAGGAGTACTGCCAGGAATCGAAGATCCTTGAGAAATATTTACCCCGGCAACCGAACCTTCAATTGCTTGTGCAAAGTTAGTCATTGGCAGTTCCGTTAAACGTGATTTAGCAACCGAAGTGACAGATCCAGTAATGTCACTTTTTCTTTGCGTGCCGTATCCAACCACCACAACTTCATCAAGTTTTTTGATATCAGGCATCAGCTTCATGTCAATTCTGGTTTGACCTGCTAATTGGACTTTCTCAGTCATGTAACCGACATAAGAAAAAATAACTACGCCATTCTCCGGCACCTCTAAAGTATAATTTCCGTTTGCGTTGGTAACTGCACCAATAGTTGTGCCTTCAACCACAACATTAACGCCTGGCAGGCTTTCACCTGAATTGCCATCGGTTACCGTACCGGTTATTTTGTGTTGTTGTAACACCTGCTTGGGTGCGAGTACAATAAGATTATTATCAAGTACACGATACGTAGTTCCCGTGTTCAGAAGAATATTATCCAGTACCTGTACCAGGCTTGCTTCCTTAAGATCTACTGAAACAAATTGGTTTTCAATAACTTCATCTCTATAAAGAAATTTAACTTTACTTAATTCTTCTATAGTAGATAGTAGCTCTTTAATAGTAGCATTCGTCTTTTTTAAGGTAAATTTCTCATTTTGGGCATAACCCGCAGCACTGACCGCTAAGAAATTTATCATGAGTAAAAAAGTGCTTATTTTCATAATTAGTAGGGTTTTTTTTAGGAAAAAGAAGTCATTCTTCTCATAATTAGTAGGATTTTTCATAATTTTGAGGTGTTATTAGTTTAATACACAATTAATACACAATTTGTTAAGGAACGGGGAATGTTGCGAGCATTTCCCGTTTTTCATTTTAAGGGTTTTGATTATATCATAGGCATACGGGGTTAAAAAGTTCGACATATCAATATATAGAGGAATTATTTGATTTACCGGCCCTCAATTTCGTTAGTAATGTTGTATATGTTAAATGCTACTTAATTATTTATAAATAGTTAATTTATTTTTTTCCATCGTATAATTAAAAGGAGTTGTTATTTGTAATGCTTTTAGAGCCTGTTCAATGGTTTCGAGATCGAATTTTCCGGTAAAGCGAGAGGTGTTTATTTCCGGAAAGTCGTTAATGATTTCTATGTTGTACCATCGCTCCAATTTAGGCAATAATAATTCGAATTTTTCATTATCGAATACCAGCCTATTGTCTTTCCACGCAGTGGTAACTTCGGTTTTAACTTTATTTAGTATGATCATGTTAGGTGAAATGGGTTCCATTTCAGTTTTATGCACTTTTGTTTCATTTGAAACGGTGGTCATTTCACGGTTGTTCTTTAAAAAAAGAGCTTTCTGATTTGGAGAAAGCGTCGCTATTTGCTTTGCTTTGTCTTTGTCAGCCTGTTTCTCATTATTATCAAAGATTTGAACAGACCCGGAAACAAGTGTAGTTTCAATCGTGTTTTCTTCGGGATACGATTTTACATTAAATACCGTTCCAAGCACCTTGATGGTAATATCCGAAGTATGCACGTAGAAAGGATGTTTGGCATCTTTTTTTACATTGAAAAATACCTCACCCTCTATGAAAACGGACCGATCGTTTTCGAAATGCGAAGGATACCTTATTTTGCTACCCGAATTAAGATTAACCACAGAACCATCAGGCAATACTATTCGTGATTTTGAGCCATACGACACGGAAACTTCATTATAGCTGTTAATGTTATTGGTAATTGGTTGCGTACTTTTCTTAAAAGCATTCTGCGCCATCCACGAAAAAATAAAGACTAAGGCAAGTACAGCAGCATATTGCACGATTTTGAAGATCCTAGCTCTTATAGTTCTGTTTGCATGAACGCCAGGTAAAGTTTGGTCCGTTAATGCTAATCTGCTATGAATTTTTGCAAGCAACAGCTCCGAATTAACTTCATCATTCATGTTCGACATATGCTTCAACTCATTGGACAGGAAGCTCTCTACCTGATTGTCAGGAATCTTGCTTCGTACTAATGTTAAAAGTTCGCTAAGCTCTTCGCTTGTAAGGTTATTGCCTTTCAGTTTGGCAATTAAGTTTTCGATATTCAATTTGTTCTCCATTATTGTTCCTTTATATATTAAAATGAAATAGACTGTTCCGTGAAGGGAGGATGAAATTATTTTTAAATTTTAATGCAAGTTCTTATACCAGTGGATCTTATTGACTGTTTAAATTTCTGTCAGCAAGAAGATTATAGGGCAAGCCAATCCTAAAAATAATTTAATTAATTCAGGTCGAATAAAATCAAGGGCTTTTCTTACTTGGGTATCAACGGTGTTTTCAGATATATCAAGTTTTTTGGCAATTTGAGCGTAAGTAAGTCCTTGCTGACGGCTCAGTATAAAAATTTCTTTTCTTCTCGAAGGTAACTGGTTAATCAATTTTTCGAGCACACCCTCGAGTTCATGAAAATATACAGTCTCTTCGGTGTTAAAATCAAAGTTCGCCCCACTGTTATTTAATTGTTCCAAATATGCCTGTTGATAAGTCAGCTTCTTGATGGCGTTGAAAACATGATGGCGTGCTATGGAAAAAATATAGGCTGAAAAAAGTTTTTCGGAGTCAATGCGCTTTCTGTTTTCCCATATCGCTATAAATACTACCTGAACAATCTCTTCAACTTCCGCTTTTGAAGAAATAAATTTTAAACAAAAATTATAAATCCGTTTGTGATAATGAAAGAACAAGGAATCAAATGCCTTAACATTCGATTGGTTGAGTAGTTGAATTAGCGTTCTTTCCTCAGAAGGAAGCATTCGATTTTATTTTAGAAAGAGTAAAATTATAAAAATTAATGAGCCCTACAAAACAGTCTCTTTTTGAGGTAATTATATAAGTAGTTAAATTTATGGTGGTTGAGCGGAGTCGAAACCACATTAAATGAAAACTCAAAACTCCTTTCGACTCCGCTCAAGGAACGGTGAGTTGCGGAAAACAAAGAGGTAAGTTAGAGACGGTGGTTGAGCGGAGTCGAAACCGCTATTAGATGAAAACTCAAAACTCCTTTCGACTCCGCTCAAGGAACGGTGAGTTGCGGATAGTGAGTTTGTAAATGAAAAAGAAACTTTAAACAGTACAGAACTGAAGCCCTCCTGTTTTGAGGCCGTGTGAAAATCTACATAATTGCCCCAAACCCCTAAATGAGCTTTGCAACTGCTTGAGGGTAAGGAAGTCCCCTTTAGGGGATTTAGGGGCAGATTAGGTGGAAGATCATTTTTACACAGCCTCTTTTGAGGAGGGTTTGGGAGGTTAATTAGAAGTTTTACTTACTACTTTTTTTACGCAAACCTGTTATCTTTGTAGATTATTTATAGGAGAAGTTAATGAGGCTTTCAGATTTATCCACTGGAGAATATGGCATAATTACTAAGGTCCAGGGGATTGGAGCATTTCGAAAGAGAATAATGGAGATGGGGTTCATTAAAGGCAAAAAGGTGCTTGTTGTTAAGAATGCACCTTTGAAGGACCCTGTTGAATACAATGTAATGGGATATGAAGTGTCACTTCGAAGATCAGAAGCGGCACTGATTGAAATAATTACAGTAGAAGACTTGCTTAATCCCGATGTTGAAGTATTGAACGGAAGTTTTAACGGTGTTTTTATCGAAGAGAAATTACGCAAAACTGCACTGGAAAAGGGAAAAACTATTGAAGTGGCCATGGTTGGTAATCCTAATTCGGGGAAAACCACTATTTTTAACGTAGCCTCCAATTCTCATGAGCATGTTGGCAACTATTCGGGTGTAACCGTCGATGCCAAAAAAGCTACCCTCAAATACAAAGGATACACGATCAATATTACAGATCTTCCCGGAACCTATTCACTCACTGCATATACGCCCGAAGAAATTTATGTAAGGGAATTTATTGCATACAACCATCCGGATGTCATTATCAATGTAATTGATTCTTCCAATCTCGAACGTAATCTTTACCTTACTACCCAACTTATCGATATGGACATTAAGGTAATTATGGCTTTGAATATGTACGATGAGCTGATTAAAAAAGGTCATCGGTTCGATTATAACTCTCTGGGTAAGATGATAGGGATACCTATTGTGCCAACCGTTGGTTCTAAAGGAAAAGGCATTACGGAGCTATTCGATAAGATTATTAATATTTACAGCGATAAAGATAAAACACGCAGGCATATCCACATCAACTACGGTGAAGAGGTTGAAAAATCCATACTCAACCTCCGGTCAACTATCAGGGATCAGGTTAATCATGATGTTACGCTTAACTTTTCTTCACGGTTCCTTGCCGTTAAATTGTTGGAAAAGGACCCCGAAGTAGACAAAATATTAAAACTGTGCAACAATTATGAAATCATCAGGGATAATGCTGCGAAGGAGCGTAAAAAGCTGGAGTCTTTCTTTTCGAACGATAGCGAAACCATTATCACTGATGCTAAATATGGATTTATTGCAGGCGCTTTAAAAGAAACCTACCAGGGAGAATTCCATTCGGGCAAGCACAGGTCCTTATCTATCGATAACTTTTTAACGCACAAATACTGGGGGTTTCCTATTTTTATTTTTTTTCTGTGGATTATGTTCGAAGGAACATTTTCCCTTGGACACTTTCTTACCAATTGGATTGATCAAGGTGTTACAATGGTGGCACAACTTTTACAAAATTACTTTCCGGATGGCTCTTTCAAAGACCTTATCGTAAACGGTATCATAGGAGGTGTTGGCGGTGTACTGGTATTTCTTCCCAATATTTTAATTCTGTTTCTTTTCATTTCTATCATGGAAGATACGGGATATATGGCAAGGGCGGCTTTTATTATGGATAAGCTGATGCACAAAATAGGCTTGCATGGAAAATCTTTTATTCCGCTCATCATGGGGTTTGGTTGCAATGTGCCTGCAATAATGGCTACCCGTACCATCGAAAACCGCACTAGCAGACTTGTTACCATGCTTATTAATCCATTTTTTTCCTGTAGTGCCCGTCTTCCCGTATATGTGTTAATTTTATCCGCATTATCTCCCAGATATCCGGGCCTTATCTTATTTTTCATATATATAGCAGGGATGGTTGTTGCTGCCGTTATGGCATTAATTTTCAGAAAAATTTTCTTCCGTAAAAACGAAATACCTTTTGTAATGGAATTGCCTCCTTACCGGATACCTAATCCAAAGGCAACCATCAGGCATGTGTGGCACAAAGGTGAACAGTATATTCGAAAAATGGGTGGTGTCATTCTAACCGCTTCCGTTATTATTTGGGCACTTGGCTATTTTCCGCGTAATGTGCATTATACCAGAGATTATGATAAAGAAATATCCGTTGCCCAAACAAATTTAAAAAATGTTTCACAAACAACTGATCAGGCAATATTTGCTAAAATAAATTTACAACAGCAACAGGTAATTGACCGTTTAAAGCATGCAAAACAGGCAGAACAACAACAATACTCGTACATTGGCCGGCTTGGACATGCCATTGAGCCGGTAATGAGGCCTCTTGGATTCGATTGGAGAATGAGTGTCAGCCTGATATCCGGAATTGCTGCAAAGGAAGTTATTATAAGTACCATGGGCATTCTTTATCAGGTTGAAGCTGGCAAAAGCGATAACCAAAAGCTGGTTCAGCGTTTGCGTGAAAATACGTACCAGGAGGGACCTAAAATTGGAAAAAAGGTATTTTCGTCGCCCACGGCATATGCATTCCTGACTTTTATTTTAATTTATTTTCCATGTGTTGCGGTTATTGCTGCTATTGGCAAGGAGTCCGGTAGTTGGAAAACAGCCATGATTACGGCAACCTATACAACAATTCTGGCATGGATTTTGGCCTTTTTTGTACATCAGGTTGGAACTTTAATTTCACCATTATGATTCAGGATATTATTGTTATTACATTAATAATTGCTGCGTTATTCAATGTTGCCTACCATTTGGTAAAAATTACGAGAAAAAAAAGCACAACATCTGCCTGTGGTTGCAGCGATTGTGAGATAAAGAAAAAGATCATAAAAAAAGCTATTAGCGGTTAGCTATTGGCGTTAGCTAACAGCCAAAAGCTAATAGCCAAAAGTGGCAAAAGCAGAATCAACATGAATACAGAGATTTCCAACCCTTATATAAACATACATACACATT
>CAYZNC010000194.1:0-11679 GCA_964478555.1 uncultured Bacteroidales bacterium
GTGCAATATTTGCTCTGGTCATTCTTATTTATATTGGCCGCCTTTTTTATTTGCAAATTATAGATGATTCCTATAAATACTCTGCAGAAAACAATTCCCACCGAATTGTAACCCAATATCCTGCGCGCGGTCTGATTTTAGACCGCAACGGCAAATTAATGGTCGATAATATGGTTGTGTACGACCTAATGGTCACTCCCAACCAGGTAAAGGCATTTGATACCGCCGAATTTTGTGGTATCCTTCAAATTACACCCGAATATGTAAAAGAAACTATTAAAGTGTCAAGAATCTATTCCAGATATAAACCTTCGCTTTTTTTAAAACAGATATCTGCTAATACTTACGCTTATTTAGGGGAAAAGCTATATAAATACCCGGGCTTTTTCGTTCAAACACGAACCCTGCGAAAATATGAACGTAAAAATGCTGCTCATATTCTCGGGTACGTGGGTGAAGTGGACGATAAAATGATCGAGAAAGATGATTACTATAAAGGCGGTGATTATATAGGCATTAGCGGTATTGAAAAGTCGTACGAGGAAGACCTCAGAGGTACAAAAGGGTCTAATATCTTTCTGGTCGACGTGCACAACCGGGTTAAGGGCTCATTCCAGAATGGACAATTCGATACGGCAGCAATTGTTGGTTCAGATCTTACCACCTCTCTTGATGCCGATCTCCAGGAGTACGGAGAATATCTCATGCAAAATATGAGAGGCAGTGCTGTTGCCATTGAGCCTTCCACAGGCGAAATTTTGGCCATGGTTTCCATGCCAACTTATGATCCCTCGCTATTGGTAGGACGAATCAGATCTGGAAATTATAAAATACTGGAAAAAGATTCCTTAAAGCCACTATTCTTTCGACCGGTCATGGCTAATTATCCTCCCGGATCGACTTTTAAGGTTGTTGACGGACTAATAGGAATGGAGGAAGGAGTGCTTACACCTTCTACCACTTATCCATGTCACGGAGGATTTAATTATGGCGGGCCTCATCTGCTTGGGTGCCATAATCACGCTTCGCCATTAAACCTGCCCCAGGCCGTACAGAATTCGTGCAACACTTATTTCTGTTATGTTTTTAAAAATATTATCGATAATAAAAAATATTCGTCCATTAATGACAGCTATAATGCATGGCGGAATTATGTAATGAGTATGGGTTACGGTAGAAAATTGGATACTGATATTCCCAACGAATTATCTGGTAATGTTCCTTCATCAGGATATTACGACCGGTTTTTTGGAGCGGGCCGGTGGAAATCGCTAACCATTATTTCTCTTGCCATTGGTCAGGCGGAGTTAGGTATTACTCCTATACAAATGGCCAACATGGTTGCCGCCATTGCCAATAGAGGATATTATTACACTCCTCATATTGTAAAAAAAATCAAGGGCCGGGATATTGATCCACGCTTTAAAGAGAAACATATAACACCGTTTGATACCTCCATTTATAATGTTATCATACAGGGAATGTATGGGGCAGTGAATGGCCCAGGTTCAGGAACAGCTTTAAGAGTTAGAATGCCCGATATCATTCAGTGTGGTAAAACTGGTACAGCACAAAATCCGCATGGTGAAAACCATTCTGTTTTTATTGCTTTTGCTCCAAAAGATAATCCCAAAATAGCTATTTTAGCTTACATTGAAAATGCCGGTTATGGAGCCACATGGGCAGCCCCTGTGGCCAGTCTTATGATTGAAAAATACCTGAGGGGTAAAATTACGCGCCCCGACCTTGAAAAAAGCGTATTATCTTTTAAACAACCCAGATATAAAGCTAAATCAAAGAGATGATCCGCAGAGACAAAATCGTAAATAATATTGACTGGACGGTAGTATTTATCTACCTAATCCTTGTATTTATGGGGTGGATCAATATTTACGCAGCCGTTTATAACGAAGAGCATAAAAGTATACTTGATTTTTCCCAACGTTATGGATCTCAGTTACTTTGGATAATAGCGGCATTTTTTATTATCCTTATCATATTTATGGTAGATCTAAAGTTTTATCCGTTTTTTGCCTACTTTATTTATGCCATCTCCCTGTTCATGCTATTGCTCGTTTTAGTGTTTGGCAGAGAAATAAATGGTGCAAGAGCATGGTTATATATTGGTAAGGTTTCCCTCCAACCCTCCGAATTTGCCAAAGTAGCAACTGCCCTGGCAATAGCAAAATATCTTAGCGCATACAATATGAAGGTCACCAATATACGATCTTTATTTTCCATTATAGGACTAATAGCATTACCGGTAATGCTTATTGCTTTGCAACCTGATGCCGGTTCCATACTTGTTTTCTTATCATTTTCTATAATGCTGTTCCGGGAAGGACTGCCTGGAGGGTTTTTGCTTTTTGGAGTTGTGATCGCTTTATTACTAGTGCTATCACTATTGATGACAAAAATTTATTTAGTTGCCGGCATTGTAATATTGGGGTATTTGGCTTTTGCCATATATACAAAGCAATATAGAACAACTGTTTTGGGCTTCCTCATTTTTGCAGCTTGTTGTACACTTCTTTGGGGAACGTTTATATTAATACACAAAAAAGTAGAATATTTTTATACCATAGCCTTTGCATTTGGGATATCAGGACTTATTTTCCTGATCACAACCTTTTTCCGGCGTATTAAATTTGTAGCTGCCTTTACCTTGTTTTTGTTAGGGGCCATGCTTTTTTCCTTCTCTGTCGATTATGTTTTTCATCACGGATTAAGCAGACATCAACAACAGCGAATGAATATTCTTCTTGGGTTAGAATCTGATCCACTGGGAAGAGGCTACAATATTAACCAATCTAAAATTGCCATTGGTTCAGGAGGACTAGTAGGTAAAGGTTTCCTGCAAGGAACCCAAACCAAATTTAACTTTGTACCTGAACAAAGTACAGATTTTATATTTTGTACGGTTGGTGAAGAATGGGGCTTTCTGGGTACAACAACGGTGTTGGGATTGTTCTTGTTTTTATTAATCAAGATTGTTATTATAGCGGAACGACAGCGATCGGTATTTAGCAGGGTTTATGCATACTGCGTTGCATCAATATTATTTTTTCACGTTGCCATCAATGTGGGCATGGCTATAGATGTTTTACCGGTAATTGGTATACCCTTACCCTTCTTCAGTGCGGGAGGTTCATCGCTCTGGTCTTTCACCACACTTTTATTCATATTGGTACGTCTCGATGCCAGCAGGCTGGAGTTGTTGAAGTAATTAACTACTAACCTATTCAGCAATAATCAAACCCTCAGGGTTTTGAAAACTCTGAGGGTTCAGTAACAGCACATATCCGCCCGAAACAACTATCTATCAATAGCAAATAGTTATTTCTGAATAATACTTGCGTAAATCCTTTGTAATGACTTAATTTTTAAATATTATTGTAAAGAGGGGATTATTTAAGTTTGCGAGTTGTAAAATTTATACGCTTCACTTTTGACCTGTTTACAACTTTATGACCTCTAAAACCTTTAAAGAATATAAGCTTTAGTTATGAATTTTCTAGCACATATCTATCTGTCGGGTGATAACGATCTGATTAAGATCGGAAATTTTGTTGGCGACTGGATCAAAGGAAATGACTTTAAAAAATTTAAGCCGGATATTCAGAAGGGGATATTAATGCACCGGTTTATAGATTCCTACACCGACAGTCACGCTATCGTAAAAAAAAGCAAAAGTAGGCTAAACGACAAATACCATAAGTATTCGGGCATTATCATCGACATTTTTTATGATCATTTTCTGGCAAAAAATTGGAAAACCTATTCGCCGGTTCTGCTAAATAACTTTATTGATTCCTTAAAAGAAAGTCTGCGCATCAACATGCATTATTTTTCACCTGAAATCCAGGAGTTCATCCCTCGTTTTATGAAATTTGGATGGATGGAATCCTATGTAACAATGGAAGGTATAGAGCTAGTGCTTCAGGGCATGAGCAGACATACTTCACTACCCGACAAAACCGAAGATGCGATTAAGATCCTGGAATTATATTATACAAATTTTGAAAGTGAATTTTTAGAGTATTTCCCTCAGCTGATTAAGAGGGTTGAGGAAGATTATGAAGTTGAGCTGCCGAAATAGGGGTTGTGGGCGGTGTGGTAATGGCTATTGGCTGTTAGCGGTTAGCTTTTGGCGATTAGCCGTTAGAATTTTTTGGTTTGATATGCCAGCCCTATGGGCTTAGTGAAATTCATATGTTTTTGCCTTTTCTACCGATATTTCAGCCCGCTGGGCTTACATTCCTATTAAATAGAAATGTATCGTCCTAAAATTTGTTTACCGTTTTTTTTTATTATTATTGAATACGTTATCAAAGCGCGTTAGGGCTGACATATACCTTCCGCTCGCGCGCGTTTCCTCAACGCGTGCGGTACAATATTTTCAATATTTGCTATGCTAACAGCCAACCGCCAACAGCCAATAGCACTTTTACACCGGGTTCAGCACCACAAACGGCACCAGCATTTCTTCAAGCGAAATTCCGCCATGCTGAAAGGTGTTTTTATAATAACTCACATAATGATTATAGTTATTAGGATAGGCCATAAAATCGTCATTAGCGGCAAAAATATAGGTGGTGCTTAAATTAAAACGTGGCAACTGAATAGATTGAGGGTCCTTAATTTCCATTACCTCTTTGGCATTATAGTTCAAATTACGGCCTTGTTTATAGCGAAGATTTACTGTTGTATCCCTGTCTCCAATCACTTTTACGGGATTATTAACCCTGATTGAGCCATGATCGGTAGTAATAATAACTTTACATTTATTTTCAGAAGCAGCTTTGAGTAAGTCGAAAAGATAAGAATGCTGAAACCACGATAGGGTTAATGTTCTGTAAGCAGCTTCGTCATCGGCAAGTTCACGTACGGTTTCCAGTTCAGTACGAGCATGGGAAAGCATATCCACAAAATTGTAAACCAACACAACCAACCGCTGATTAAGATAATTCGTAATATTATCAAGTACCCTGCGTCCGTTTTTCTGATTCGATATCTTTTCGTAGGCCATAGGAATATCGTATCCCAAACGCGAAAGCTGCCGCCGCATCAAGTCTTCTTCATACTGGTTATTAATTTCATCTTCGTCATTACCTTCCCAAAGGTTGGGATAGATAGTGCGAATGGCCAGTGGCATTAATCCTGCAAACAACGCATTACGCGCATATTGGGTAACGGTAGGCAAAATTGAACAATAAAGTTCTTCCTTTTCTATTTTAAAGAAATCGCTCAATATCGGGTAAATCGTTTTCCACTGATCGAGCCTAAGATTATCGATGACAATAAAAAATACAGTTTCATTCGCGGCAAGATGTTGAATAAGCTTTTCTTTCACAACATTATGCGACATGAGCGGAGGTTTGATGCTACTTTTATTATTAAACCAATCGGCATATGTTTTCCGGATGAATTTGGTAAAATTTTGGTTTGCCTCTAACCGTTGTGTTTGCAGTATCTGAAACATTCCTGAATCCTTAAGCTTCTCTAACTCAAGTTCCCAATACACAAGCGTTTGATAAACTTCAACCCAATCATCGTAAGTTCTCGCAGTATTGATCAGGCTGCTGATATTCATAAATTCAGATTGATAGTTGGAACTGGTTTTTTCCGAAACCAACTTCTTTTGTTCTGTATTTTTCTTGATCGATAATAAAATCTGTTTGGGATTGACGGGTTTTATAAGATAATCGGCAATTTTTGAACCGATAGCATCTTCCATTAGATTTTCTTCTTCACTTTTGGTGATCATTACAACCGGAATACCTGGCTTTAAGGTTTTAATACGGTTAAGTGTTTCCAAACCGCTTAAACCCGGCATATGCTCGTCAAGCAAAATAATATCGAAATCTGTTTGGGCTACAAGCCGCATAGCGTCAGAGCCATTTGTACTAGTAACCACTTCGTAACCCCGATCATTCAGAAAAAGAATATGAGGTTTTAAAAGGTCTATTTCATCATCAATCCATAATATGCTGTTATTTTTCATGTTGCCTCCTATTTAGTATCAAAATATTGGCTGCAAATTTCAAGTTCACGTTAAGTTATGGATACGGGAACCTGTAACTGAAACCTAAAAAAACTAATTCGCATCTCATCAATCAATTAACTTGTCTGACGCATGCGCGATGATTACCATAATTAGGTTAGTCAGTTTTTAACAGCTACAATTATTGGAAATGCAATTTAAAAAATTGCTGATAGCCGTCGAATGAATCCTGTTTTTGCAAAGTTTGATAATTGGCAGGTGATATAATGAATGTAGTTTTGGTTTGTTTTTTTATATTCTTTAAAACCGTGGGATTTAATGCTTTGAAATAAGTCATTGCCTTATCCTTGTCTGAAAAACTCCTCACCGTAACTATTTTGTACTTCTTACCAAACTCTTCATTATTAATCTCGAGTTTTTCTGTACTAAAGTTATCGAGATTAAAGTTGATAATATCAAAAACCAACTGGTTTACATCCTCCTCCTTTTCCACTAACAAAGCAAAATAGTAAGTTGTTTTTTCCTGCATCAAATAAATTACTTCGGCAACTTTTAGATCCTCCTTTTGCTTGGTTTCCGGGTTTGCCACATTCATATAGGCAATAATCTCCTTGGCATAAGTACTCACTTCATTCTTTGGATAATTGGCAATAACCTGGTTAAGCTCATTACGGAAGGTCATTCTGTCAGAAGTTTTACCGATAGCCATTGCCCTCAATAAGGCAAATTTTGGACGTACCGGGTCGTTTTTGTACTGATTTAAAGCCTGTTGAGAGTTCGAAATTACTTGTTGATAGTTACCTGCTTTATAAAGATCGTAGGATTGCTCATAGGAACGATCAGCCTCCTTTTCTTTCTCCATCATTTGCTTATAAAAGTTTGGATCGGTAAGAAGTTTGGCATAATTACTTTCAGGACTTTTTGTGAGAATCAAATTTTTATAATAATTGGCTTTTGCAGTATTTTTCGCTTCGCTATACATAGTGTACAACTGATAACACACAGGTATCTGGTAAACATTATCCGGAAAACGTTCCAGCATTTTTTCATACAACACTATAGCCTGAGGGTAATCCTTTAATTCACTCCGGTATACCTGCCCTCCATAGTAATAACCGTCAATAATACGAACTGTAGAAGCTTTGATCATCGAATCGTTCACCGGAATGTTTTGGGTATAGTATTCACGTGACTTATTGTCTTGAACTTTTTTCTTTTCACTTTCTTGTTTTTTGCCATCCGCGGCGGTCGCTTCGTTGTCGTTTCCAAAACCAGTAATCCCTTTATTTCTTCGTCTCCAGTTATCTTCAAGCCTCCGCTTTCCCCACCTCAATTGAAAATCTTTTATTCCCTGATCAACCGATACGGGGTTATAAAAATACCATTTCGCTTGGTTTTGGTTTTGAGTGCCTTGCGTTAAAGCTTTCCGATTCTGATTGGCGTAATAATCCTGTAACCGCTGTTGTTCTTCTATTTGTGCCTCGGCTTCTTTCTTGCGTAAATCACTGATAATATTATCAATAAGTTTCATTCGTTGCGCTTCGGGAAGTTTGGCAATCCTTTGAAGACTATCTTCCAAAGTGATGGTATTTAGATTCGTTACCAGGCGAGTCAGACTTTTTGCTTTGGTTTTCAAGCTGCTAAGCCCCGGGTAGTTGTCGGCAATGTAGAGTAACGTACTATCGTAATAAACCTGGGCAGGAACATAATTTTTATCGACATAATATAAATCGGCAAGCGTTAGGCATGAGAGTGCTTTCTGCGCGTTGTTGTTGGTGCTCACCTTAACGGATTGTTTGTAGTTCTCTATAGCTTTATCACGATTGCCCTCTTTCATTTCAATATTACCAAGAGCGAAGTAAATCTGATCCTGGTACTCCTTATTTTTGTCGTTACGAAGCATCTTTTTCAGCTGGTCCTTTATATAGCGGTTATTTTTCGAACCTGCTTCTACCGAACTGGCCAAATTAATTCTTGCATTAAAGGTCATTTCGTAAGGCGGATTTTTTCTGATAACCCGCATATACATTTCGGTGGCTTTCTTTAGCTGTTCTGTTTGTTGGTATAATTGGGCAAGAATATAGGTATACCGAATTTTGAGTTTTCTTTTATGCACCAGATTCAAAGCTTTCTCAAGCGATTTGATGCCTTTTTCATATTGATTTTGTTTCAGTGCGACATCCGCTGAAGTTTCATATAAACTAAGCAATAATTTCTTCGGAAATTTTTTATCAGTTTCAAGCGATGTTATCGCTAATTCAGCTTCGCGGTATTCCTCATTTTCAGCATGAATACGTGCCAACCAGATTAATGCTTCGTAATGAGAATGTTCTTTGGGGAAATCACGTGCCACAAAATCAAACGTCTCAAACGCTTTAATATATTCTGTTTTGTAGACATATGCTTTACCCATGAGTATATAGCCTTGATCCACCCATTTATTAAACTCATTCTTGTTGTAAAATTCTTTTTCTTCGGGAGTCAGATGTTCTCCTTTTTTAACCTTAGGCTTAGCTTTAATAGAATGAAGCGATATCATTTTTGATACTTTCTTTATGGTTACATCCATATCCGACGATACCGCTGAAGCAACATCTTTGTTGCCATATTTAAATACCGGTAGAATCCGTGAATAATCATCTTTGAAAGTCTCGTCGACCTTTTTCAGGCCTTTCTTAAAACTTTCACTTCCATTAAAAAGTACATTATAGTGAGCTGTAAGATTGTGATATGCACGGGTAGTACCTGTATTCTTTTGTGTTGAACAGGCGTCACACAAAAGAATAGTGAGAACAATTATAATTGACTGGTAAAGCGTCGAAATCCGATTCACTAAAATATTGCTAGATTTAAATGAATAACTTAAAAACAAAAACTTTATTTTACGACACTAAAATTATTTAATATCCTTCAATTTCAAAGCAAAAAGCTTATTAAGTTGCCAAGGAATTAAGGATGAAGGATGAGCAGCATTTTATCCCTGCAAAAACGCCTCTTTTGCATATAAAAGAAAATTTCTGAACTTTAAAAAATTCAATTTGTTCCCTGTGTAACTTTAAAAAAAACTCATGAACACTACAGAAAAATACGAATCACTAATTTCCTGTATAAAATCCTATGACACTATTGCCATTGCTCTTTCCGGAGGTATTGACAGTACCTTCCTCCTGCATGCGGCCAATAAGGCATTGGGTCATGAAAACGTTATGGCATTTACTATCCAGACTGTTTATTTACCCGAACGTGATTTAAATGATGCGAGTGAATTCTGCAGAAATATTAAAATAAATCACGTTATTATTGAATCGCCAGTACCGGAACACCTTCGCCCTAATCCCGTGGATCGTTGCTATTTCTGTAAAAGATTCGAATTTTCTTTGATCATCTCTAAAGCTAAAGAGTATGGCATCGATTATGTTGCTGCTGGGCTAAATGCTGACGATCCCTCCGATTATCGCCCGGGAATTAAGGCCATGAATGAGTTAAATGTGCTGTTTCCTCTGCAGACAGTATCTTTATCAAAAAATGAAATTAGAGAACTTGCACTAAGAGAAAATATTCCACTTTGGAACAAACCTGCCAATGCATGCATTCTCTCAAGGATTCCTTATGGCGATTTTATTACCGATGAAACCATTAACCGTATCCAGGAAGCGGAAAAAATTCTTCAGAACGAAGGTTTTATTAACCCTCGCGTACGAACCCATGGAAAAGTTGCGAGCATTGAGATAGAAAAGGATGAAATGGTTAAATTTACAAACGAAATTTCTTTAAGGATATTTGACGCTTTAAAAAAATTAGGTTATCAAAATATTACGCTCGATAGCAGGGGATACCGTACAGGCAGCCTTAACGAGGGTATTATAGGCCAACTCAAAAAATAGCAGCAAAAATGGGTACCAACAGTTCATCCAATATTTTAATTGCCGATGCGCAATATTTAATCACCGAATCGTTAAAAATTATTTTAAAAAACAACGAAGATTTCATGGTCAGAGCCGTTGTGTATAATCAATATGACTTGCAGAAAGTACTCAGGGCAGAAGCTATTTCACTGCTTATCCTGGATTTTTCGCTCCTTGATTTCGAGAGCTTTTCGGATCTGAAAGAAATAAAGAAAGAATTTCCGCAGCTTCATATCCTGATTCTTACAAATACCGTAAATAAAAACGAATTAATTGAGTACAACAACATTGGTATCAAAAACATACTATTTAAAACTGCCGATAAAGAAGAACTTTTTACAGCCGTGGAAGCAACATTAAAGGGAAAACCTTACTACTCGGGCGATTTATTGGATATGCTGTTTGAACTGAATGAGAAAAAATTTTCGACTGATGAAACCGGTCAGCTAACCTCTTCCGAAATTGAAATTGTAAAACTAGTTGCCGAAGGACTGACCACAAAAGAAATAGCCGTTCGAAAACACATAAGTTTCCACACTGTAGCCACCCACAGAAAAAATATCTTCCGGAAGCTCGGCGTTACAAATGCGTCAGAATTACTCATGTATGCCATTAAAGCAGGAATAATTGATACCATTGAGTATCATATTTAACGGCCAACAACTAAAATTAACGCTTAACATTTCTCACAAATTTTTTTTTGCTACATTTGTTATAATGACACTACCGGAGGGAAACTATACCAAAGAAGAGCTGACCGCTTTCAAAATCATCTTTGATGAATACTATGAAAGTATCCGAAATTTTGTCTACTATAAAACAGGCGAAATGCAACTTGCTGAAGACATTGTTCAGGAAATATTCATGAAGCTTTGGGATAAGCGCGGCAGCATTCATACGGAGACCGTTAAATCTCTCCTGTACGTGATGGCTGGTAACAGTATAAAATCACATTTTCGCCATCAAAAAGTAGTGTTTAACTTTGCAAATTCAAATACAAAAGAAGAGCCCACCCAAGAATCTGCTGATGCAAACATAAGACAGTCCGAATTACAAAATAAAATACAACAGGTTCTTGCCGACATGCCTGAGAAAAGCAGGGAAGTTTTTCTATTGAACCGTATGGAAAATATGGTATATAGCGAGATAGCCGAAAGGCTGGGGCTTAGCATAAAAGCGGTTGAAAAACGAATGCATGAAGCACTTCTTTTTATTCGTGAACGTATAACCTATAAAATATGAACCCGTCCATGATAAACAATTTACTAAAAAATAGGAATCATCATTGCAGGATCATGGATGCTCCATCTGACCAACTTAATAAAAATATGTACAGATGAAAGAACCTGAAGATGACATATTGAAACAGTTCGGGTTCGGGGACGATGAGCAACTGCGAAAAACACTGTCCGAGCTTGATAAATTAAAGGTTAAACCTTTGCGATCCAAAGAAGACGCTTGGGCTAAGTTTGAACAATCCGTAGTAAGCAGAGGTAGCATAAAACAAAAAAACAATGTTGTTACTTTTGGAGTAATATGGAAAATTGCCGCATCTATTCTACTGTTAATAGCGGTTTGGATGGGGTTCAATGCCTGGAATAAGGTTACCTGTGTAACTGCAAATAACCAGATCAGGGAAATTATATTACCCGACCATAGCACGGTAACGCTCAATGCTGCTTCTATGCTCAATTACAAGAAGTTTAGGTGGAATGCTTCACGCAAAGTTGAACTATCCGGCGAAGCATTGTTTAAGGTTACCAAAGGCAA
>CAYZNC010000195.1:0-3291 GCA_964478555.1 uncultured Bacteroidales bacterium
TACTGATGATTGAAAAAAATGAAAATAATTGGACAGTACAAACATTATATGATATATAAAATGTACTGATACAAAATACAAATCTTTAATAAATTTTTTCGGAGGGGAAAAAGACCAATCAATGCAAATCGATAAAAAAATAAACCTAAAAAATTCACAACCACCAGTATATCCCAAAATGCACTGAAAATAAGTGATTTTTTATTTAATATTATTAAATTAATATTAAATTTAATATTAATATTAAACCTATGAAGCTCCTTCAATGCTTTAGTATTTTATTCCTGATATCTTCCTGCCAAATACATCAATTAGGGGTGAAAAGTGAATCATTGAAGGAAAGTTCTCTAAAAGATACCATTGTTTTTATTACGATGAGAATGAGGTTCGATACCATGGAAAATAAAAACAATATTGAACTATTAAAAATCCTTAAAAAACCGGGGACTTTAAAAAAGCGATTGATAGAAAACACCTCACCTGAAAATTATTTGAATTGCATTACTTTCAATGATAAAAATAATGTTATTGATTCATTTTCAGTTGAACACCCGCTTTACAAGGAAGTTGAATCGCCAGATGAGAAAAATCAATTTCTGAAAACAAGTGTCAAATTAAAAGAATCAGAATTTTTTCTACGATTCGAGAAAAAAAACTATAATTCATTAACAGTTAAAGAAAACACTACATTAATAAAAAATAATAAATTAATAAATATCAATTTTTGAGACTATTTGGTAAAACGTAAATCATTTTATTATGAGACAAATAAAACTATTAACCACTTCATTCGTTTTATGGATTTTTGGTACTAATCCATTATTTGCTCAGCTATTTGATGTTGATACTTTGGTTTATAATGGTAGCATTAATCAATGCATTAATATTGTAATTTTAGGTGATGGTTACACCATCGACCAAATGAATAATTTTAGTGTCGATGCAACTACCTTAAAAGATTATATTTTGGGTAAAGCACCTTATTCAAATTATAAAAATTATTTCAATGTATTTACGATTAAAACCCCTTCAGTCGCTTCCGGAGCCAAACACCCAAATACTGCAAGTGATTGCTCCAGTGCCTATCCTGCGGTCCCTATTGCTAATCCAAACACTTATTATGGCTCCACTTTTGATGCTTATGGCATTCATCGGTTACTCGTTCCAATGAATTATTCAGTAATAGCATCTGTTTTGGCGAATAACTTTCCAAACTACGATCTGGTATTCATTCTTGTGAACACACCATATTATGGTGGTTCAGGAGGAACATTTGCGACAGCAAGCTTAAATATTTCCAGTAATGAAATAGCCATACACGAGATTGGACATTCCTTTGCTGGATTAGCAGATGAGTATTGGGCCGGAGCTCAATATGCAGCAGAAAAACCTAATATGACTCAGGATAATAATTCAAGTACCATAAAATGGAAAAACTGGCTTACTGCAGGAACTGGCATAAGCATATACCCATACTCAGGACAGACCTGGTATAAACCAACCAATGGTACATGCGATATGGAAGTATTAAACAAATCATTCTGTGCCGTTTGTACCGAAACTATTGTAGAAAACATACACCGGCTTGTAAATCCTGTCAAAGGTTTTTCGCCTTTAAGCTCTACAAATACTATTATTGATCCTATCTATTTCACTTTAAAATTAATGAAACCAGTCCCCAATACCATTAAAACAGAATGGTCATTAAATGGCAATATCATAAATAGTAATGCTGATTCAATTTTATTAGGTCCTTCCTCGTTAATAGTTGGCAGCAATAATATATCCGTTAAGGTTATTGATACAACTTATTTAAGCCGAAGTAATTCGCACTCCGTAAGTCATCTTTATGTTACTAACTGGACTGTCGCAAAAACCGCCAGTGGAATCCACGGTATTTCTTCATCGAAGAATGGACTAGAAGTAAAACTTTATCCTAACCCTTCTTCTGATTTTTTGAATATAAACTTCAGAACGGAAAAGCAGGAAAATGTCAACATTGATATTATTTCCAGTCAAGGAGTTATCTTGCGAAGTTTAACAGTGCCTAATCGGTTAGGAAAAGAAAATACAATCACTATTGATGTTAGTAAATATGCGGTTGGTTCCTATTATGTAGAATTTAAAACAATGAATTTTGCTCACACAGAGAAATTTATAAAGTTTTAAAAAAACCTCGCCTCTATGATAAAAGTTTTATTACGAGTATTTGAAGTACTGTTTATTTTATACCTTATTATTTGCGTCCTGTTATACTTTTTTCAGGAAAAATTGATTTTCTTTTCTGAAAAATTAGATAAAAATTTCAAATTTAATTTTGATCAAAAATTTGAAGAAATTAATATAAGAACCAAAGACAACCTGTTATTAAACGGACTTTTATTTAAGGCTGAAAATTCAAAAGGGGTCATATTTTATTTGCATGGTAATGCGGGGTCGTTAAGTTCCTGGGGAGGCGTTGCGAAAACTTATACTAATTTAAATTACGACGTTTTTTTGATAGATTATAGAGGTTATGGCAAAAGCGATGGAAAGATCAGCAACCAGAATCAATTATTTCAGGATATGCAAACGGTCTACGATGAATTGAAGACTAGATACCATGAAAATAAAATTGTTGTTTTAGGATATTCACTCGGAACGGGACTTGCTGCAAGAATTGCTTCATCGAATAATCCTAAATTATTAATTCTTCAGGCACCTTATTTTAGTTTCAAGGATATGATGAAACATACTTTTCCCATAATTCCCACATTTATTCTGAAATATAAGTTAGAAACCAATAAATTTATCTCCGGCTGTAAGATGCCTATCGTTATTTTTCATGGGAACCAGGATGAAGTGATTTATTATAAATCCTCGGTTAAACTAAAAGCGTTAATGAAAAAGTCCGATATTTTAATAACCCTTCACGGGCAAGGACATAACGGAATAACAGAAAATTTTGAATATCAAAGGGAGATTCAAACCATATTGGAAAAATGACAATTTGGATATGCCCTGATTTTGTTTTTTTTTACTTTAGAATTGTGTTAGTTTGATATGTCAGCCCTACGGGCTTTCGTGAAATTTTTATGATTAACTTTCTACCGATATTCCAGCCCGCTGGTCTTCAGTCCCTAATTGTTGAAAAAATGTACATGTTTTCAAAGCTTGGAAGCTAATATATAATTCTAAACTATACTAATATTGCAATCAGTAAAAATTATAGTTGCCCCTATATATAAAAGCCCGTTAGGGCTGACATATCGGTAGAAAACCATGACTTATACCGTATTTCAAAAGCCCAGA
>CAYZNC010000195.1:3391-11671 GCA_964478555.1 uncultured Bacteroidales bacterium
GATATAGGGTATTTAAAAGCCCAGAGGGCTGACATGTCGGTAGAAAACCATGAGACGTAGGGTATTTCAAAGCCCAGAGGGCTGATATATCGGTAGAAAACCATGAGATATAGAGTATTTCAAAGCCCAGAGGGCTGACATGTCGGTAGAAAAAACATGAGACGTAGGGTATTTCAAAGCCCAGAGGGCTGACATATACCCTATTCATCATTAACATCAAAAAACTCGAATACATATTGTTCCTCAAACTCAATTTCAAATTTCTTGAGAATATTCAGATATTCCGTCCTAAATGAATTTTTCTTATGATGCTCCTCCTGATTTTCGATATAATTAATAACATCAGATCGTTGTGAACGGGAATATGAAAATCCTCCATATCCCGACTGCCATTCAAAATGACCAGGCATCCATTGTTCTTCGTTGATGAATTTAGACGAATTGTTTTTAATATCACGTACAATGTCCGATAATGCTACAGTTGGGTTTAAGCCAAATAAAATATGAACATGATCCGAAACACCATTAATGGCCAAAAGCTTATGATTTTTGTTGGTAATAATCCCTGTAATATACTTAAACAATTCCGGACGATATTGTTTTTTGATAGTATACTCCCGGTGTTTCACAGCGAAAACGATGTGAATGGTTAATTGAGTGTAGGTATTTGCCATGATTTAGGTTTTAATTGTGCTGTTGAGATTGCAATAAAAATAAGAAATTTTAGTGAACTATTTTCATTTGATATGTCAGCCCCACGGGCTTCTCTAAAATTCTTATAATTACCTTTCTACCGATATTCAAGCCCGCTGGGCTTCCGTCCCTAATTGTTGAAAAAATGTACATGTTTTCAAAGCTTGGAAGCTGAACTATAATTATAAACTATACTAATATTGCAATTAGTAAAAAATATAGTTGTCGTTATATTTAAAAAGCCCAGAGGGCTGATATATCGGTAGAAAACCATGAGATATAGGATATTTAAAACATAGATGACTGATCTGTAGATAAATATACTATGGGACGTAGGGTATTTCAAAGCCCAGAGGGCTGATATATCGGTAGAAAACCATGAGATATAGAGTATTTCAAAGCCCAGAGGGCTGACATGTCGGTAGAAAAAACATGAGACGTAGGGTATTTCAAAGCCCAGAGGGCTGACATATACCCTATTCATCATTAACATCAAAAAACTCGAATACATATTGTTCCTCAAACTCAATTTCAAATTTCTTGAGAATATTCAGATATTCCGTCCTAAATGAATTTTTCTTATGATGCTCCTCCTGATTTTCGATATAATTAATAACATCAGATCGTTGTGAACGGGAATATGAAAATCCTCCATATCCCGACTGCCATTCAAAATGACCAGGCATCCATTGTTCTTCGTTGATGAATTTAGACGAATTGTTTTTAATATCACGTACAATGTCCGATAATGCTACAGTTGGGTTTAAGCCAAATAAAATATGAACATGATCCGAAACACCATTAATGGCCAAAAGCTTATGATTTTTGTTGGTAATAATCCCTGTAATATACTTAAACAATTCCGGACGATATTGTTTTTTGATAGTATACTCCCGGTGTTTCACAGCGAAAACGATGTGAATGGTTAATTGAGTGTAGGTATTTGCCATGATTTAGGTTTTAATTGTGCTGTTGAGATTGCAATAAAAATAAGAAATTTTAGTGAACTATTTTCATTTGATATGTCAGCCCCACGGGCTTCTCTAAAATTCTTATAATTACCTTTCTACCGATATTCAAGCCCGCTGGGCTTCCGTCCCTAATTGTTGAAAAAATGTACATGTTTTCAAAGCTTGGAAGCTGAACTATAATTATAAACTATACTAATATTGCAATTAGTAAAAAATATAGTTGTCGTTATATTTAAAAAGCCCAGAGGGCTGATATATCGGTAGAAAACCATGAGATATAGGATATTTAAAAGCCCAGAGGGCTGACATGTCGGTTAAATCAATATCGGTAGCCTATGTTTTAAGCCTGTATGAATCAAAACTACAGTTGTATTTGTTATAGAATTAGCCTATTTTTAAAATAATAATTTCAACTATGTCGATACCGATAATCCTTGAAAATGATTAAATTAACCCTTCCATTATGAAAAAAATAACATTACTGATTATTCTGTTTTCAATTGCCGGGTTTTCAATTTTTAGTCAAAATTTAACCCCTGGTTTTGTAAAAGATAGCCTGGATACATACATTAACAGAGCACTACAAACCTGGAATATACCTGGTGTTGCAGTGGCTGTTGTAAAAGATGGAAAACTGGTGCTTGCCAAAGGGTACGGAAAACAAAGTATAGTCCGCAATGACAAAGTGAATGAGAACACCCTTTTTCTGATTGGTTCCAATACTAAAGCCTTCACAGGGACACTCCTTGCCTGGCTTCAATATGAAAAAAAATGCTCCCTCAACGACAAGGTTGTGAAATGGCTGCCTAACTTTGTTATGAAAGACCCATGGGTCACTAAAGAACTAAATTTAACGGATATTCTTTGCCATCGCATGGGAATGGAAACATTCCAGGGCGATTTTATGTATTGGACTTCTGCTTTAACTAAAGCGGAGGTGATTAAGAAGTTTGGAGAATTAACTCCCTTATATGGTTTTCGAAGTAAGTGGGGCTATACCAATGCGGGGTTTTTAATTGCCGGCGAATGCATCCAAAAAATCAGTAACGAAAGCTGGGAATCCAACATTAAAACCCGCATTTTTGATCCGTTACAAATGAACCGTACACGGGCATTATCCACAGAAATACCATTGCAGCAAAATATTGCTGCCCCGCATACCTTGGTTTTCGATACTTTAAAACTTTTATCCTACCCCGTTATGGATAATCTTGCCCCCGCAGCTTCAATTTCCTCTTCAGTCACCGACATGAGTCATTGGCTAATTTGCCAGTTGGATAGTGGCAGGTACGAGGGTAAGCAAATAATTCCTTTTCCGGTTATTCAGGAAACCCGCAAACCAAGGTCAATTATTGGCAATGCACACACTCCGTTTAACCGAAGTCATTTTAATTTATACGGATTGGGATGGGAATTAGCGGATTATGAAGGCCGTGAAATAGTATATCACACTGGTGGAGTAAACGGATTTGTGACATCAGTAACCATGCTTCCCGAAGAAAAACTTGGAGTGATCGTGCTAACCAACACCGACCAGAACTATTTTTTTGAAGCCTTAAAATGGGAAATCGTAGATGCATACCTGAATTTGCCATATCGCAATTACAGCAATTTGTACTTTACTTATTTTAAACAAAACGCAGAAAGTGAACTTGCAGAATACAAGGCACAAAGAGATACGATTGCGATGAATAAAAAAACAAACTTAAATTTGAAGATTTTCACCGGGCATTATAAACACCCTGTTTATGGTTACCTGGACATTAAAAAAGCGGGCGATCAACTAACAATGACCTTTGAACATCATCCAAACCTCACTGGTAAGCTCGAATATTTAGGTGGAAATCGCTTCTTATGCACTTACAGCGATCCTACAACCGGAATAAAAGTTATACCATTTAAAATGGAAAACAATCATGTAAAATCTTTGCAATTAAGGGTTGCCGATTTTTTAGAGTTCACAGCGTACGAATTTGTAAAGGAATAACAGGCGTTCCTGGTACTTACCCCCTCACCTTAAAAAAAGCTACCAATTGTTGCAATTGGTCGGCTTGTGCGGATAAGTCTTCGGCTTTGGAAGCTAATTCTTCGGAGGCGGTTGCGTTCTGTTGAGTCACCACATTGAGTTGTTGTATCGCGATATTAATGTGAGTGGCACTCGAATTTTGTTCGTTAGTAGAAATTGAAATTTCATGCACAAGTTGGGCCGTCTTTTCAATTTCGGGAACCAATTCTTCGAGTTGTTTTCCTGCATCAGTAGCCAGGACGATACCGTTATTCGATACATTGATGATGTATTCGGCAGCAATCTTACTTCGTTCCGCAAGCTTACGCACCTCACCGGCAACCACTGCAAAACCCTTTCCGTGATCTCCGGCTCTTGCGGCCTCAACCGCAGCGTTTAAAGCAAGTATATTGGTTTGAAATGAAATATCAGTAATAATGGACGTATTATTATTGATTTCTTTCATTGCATTGGCCGATTCAATGGCCGCTTTATTTCCCATTTGAATCTTAGAGACGGTATCGCTGGAGATCTTCTCCGTTTGCTTTGCGTTATCGCCATCCTGCAATATAATCGAGACCATTTGTTCCATGGAAGAAGATATTTCCTCAGCAGAGGCCGCTTGTGTTGATGCGCCTTTGGATAATTGCTGCGAATTACTGCTAATCTCAGAACTGGCAGTCTTAATAGAGTCAACACTTTCAACAATGCCACCTATAATAACGTTAAGCTTATCAGTCATTGTTTTGAGGTACACCATTAACTCACCTATCTCATCATCGGTATGTTTAATATTGGCCATCATGAGGTCGCCATTGGCAATAGCTTTGGTTGTTTCCTTTGCTATTTCTATTCGGGATGATATGGTTCGAATAAGAATAATCGAAAAAAAACTGACAATCAAAATTATTATTGATAATGAAATCAACATATACATAACAATGGCATGCTGTTTATTTTTAATGATGGGTTTCAGATCAACCACCACTCTCTCTAACAAAGGTTCCACAGCGTTTACAGCACTTGCCACATTTCCCAGCAAACCGGAATTCTCAGTTAAGCCATTTTGATTTTTGATTTCCACAATTTTTTCGAAAGCCGCTTCGTAAGCGTTAACATCCCCGATCAGTTGATTACGAATGGCCGTGGGTAAAGAAACTTTAGTACCAGCGGTTCCGGATAATATTTTTATCAAAATTTCTTTATTGGTCTTGAACAGGTTAACATACTTAAGGTCGTGCCTGCTAACAAAGTCTTTGTCATTGCGCCGGAGCGTTAAATAATACACTTTAAGAATAAGTTCGTTGCTATACATCTTTGAACTGTCGATAATAAGTTCAATGTTACGGGCGTACTTATGCATTTCACCCATTAATCCGTAACTTGTATACCCTTCAGTCTTTATTCCTTCAACATACTTAAGAAACGCCGAATGATACGCTTCAAATTTATTTTTAATATCAACAAATGTCGGGGTTAAATTAAAATCCTTAATGTATTTGTCAGCTATCAGGTTATTTGATTCCTCAATTGTTTTATCATAAAGTTCTGTAAAATTCTTAAGATACACACTTTCGCCCTTGGAAAAAAAATCGGCGTTGATTACATCGCGGTGCATAAAATCCTTTTCATTTTTACGCATGCTCAAAGCCAAAGTATTCAACTGTTCTGTCGAACTAAGTACAGAATTCAAATAGTTTATAGTTCTTACATTCCAAAATATACCTAGTAAAATAAGCAGGATAACGAAAACAATTACGCCGGAAAAAGCGGTGAGCTTAAGTTTGATGGTCCATCTTAGGTTTTTCATATCAAAAATATTAAACAGGCAAATGCAAAAAAAGATCCTAACTTAAATATAATAAAAAAGAGTGAGAAAACCGAATTGAAAATGAAATAAAGATATTATATTGCTATCGATCAAATTCCTATTGGTTGATTCTTATAGCACAAAATATTAACAGGATAATATTATTTTTAGAAGACATAGCAAGGAAATAACGTTGGCAAACCATTTATTTTGCTCAAAAAATAAAAGAATATGAAAAGCTTAAATAAAACCTCCGTCATTTTGATTGGCCTCTTTTGGATTTGTAGTTCTTTAAGCCTGTCGGCGCAGGAAAGACCTTTTAGAATCGGTCCAAAATTTGGTTGGCCGCAGTTAATAGGACTGAACTTTGAATATGTGTCTCCATTTGTAAAAAAACGACTGGCGGTTGATTTGGATGCGTCTTATATACCCATTAACTTTTGGAACATATATTATAAAAATATTGCACTTTCAGCAGATTATTATTTGTTTAAAGAAGGGTATGGCTTATATGTAGGGTTAGGTTTAGCCAGAACAATAGTTGATTACAGCTTCGATGTAGCAAACCCATATGGTTCTGCAACGCCAACCACTACCGACTATGCTTCTGCCTCTTGTGATAAACTAGCCTTTAAAATAGGCGGTAAACATGGCAAATTACTTTATTTCAGATGGGAACTCGGTTATAGTGCGCTTTTAAAACGATTTCTCTTAGCTAATGGTTCTAATGTGACCATCGATAACAGTACTAAAACTTTTATCAATTCTCCCGGGACAGGCTTTAACGCTAACATTGGTTTTGGATTTTCCTTTTAACGATATATAAAAAACATACCATTAAATTAAAACACTTTATATATGATTACAAGAATTTGGCATGGCAGAACTACCCCGTCAGATGCCGAACATTATCTACGGTTTTTATTAACGGATGGCACCAAGGAATACAGGCAAACTACCGGTAATTTATCCGTGAAAGTTTGGAGCAGAAAAGAAAAGGATTGTTGTCATTTTTACACAGTTACCGAATGGAAAAACCTGGAGGCAATAAAAAAATTTGCCGGTGAGGATTATGAAAAAGCAGTATACTACCCCGAAGATAAAGGCATTTTACTGGAATTTGAAGAAACCGTTCAGCACTTCGAAAGCTACGATGTTTCAAAGTAAGTTGGAAGTGTGGAACTAACTTGCAACCTGCAACTTCTTATACTAATTCCAGTACAACTTTGTACCCCGCAACAATTAACTATCTACTTCACTAAAATTTTCTTCGAATATAAAAACTTAATATTTTCTCTGACACTATTGGCTGAACGTTCCACAAGTGATTTTTCGGATTCGTTTAGTTCGATTTCCAGTATGTTTTCTATTCCCTTCGCACCGAGTTTTACCGGTACCCCAAAGAAAATATCATCAAGACCATACTGACCGGAAAGGTATGCACTACAGGGAAAATAACGTTTCTGATCCAATGCAATAGCTTCCACCATTCGTGCTGCAGCATATCCTGGCGCAAACCAGGCCGACTTACCCATTAAATTAACCAATTCGCCACCACCTATACTTGTACGTCTTATAATGTCATCTATTTTTTCCTTAGAAATCATCTGTGTAACAGGCACTCCATTAATGGTGGTATAACGGGGTATCGGAACCATATGATCGCCATGTCCTCCAAGAATAATCGCCTGAATATCCTTTGATGAACATTGCAACTCCTCTGCAAGAAAATAACGAAAACGTGCCGTATCGACCAAACCAGCCATGCCAATAACCCTGTTGGAAGGAATATTAGCCGTTTTAAATGCACAATAGGCCATCGCATCCAGCGGATTGGTTACAACAATAAAAACAGCATCGGGTGACTGTTTTATTGCTTTCTCGGTAATACCTTTTACTATCCTGGCATTTGTATTGATAAGGTCTTCGCGATTCATACCCGGTTTTCGTGGAAACCCTGCGGCAATAACAACTACCTGTGAATTAGCAGTTGCAGAATAATCGTCCGTAACCCCTATAGCCTTGGTATCAAAAAGCGCTAAGGGAGCCATTTGCATGATATCTATCGATTTTCCTTCAGCCAAGCCCTGCTTTACATCGAGCAAAACAACCTCATTACCTAATTCCTTCTCAGCAATTACAATAGCACAAATGGCGCCTACATTTCCGGCACCCACAACAGTTATTTTCATAGAATTCCGCGTAGTTTAGTTTATAACGTAATATTAAAGATAACTTTCATTAGTTATACACCTTCCGGAAAATTTTTATCAAAAAATTAATTTCTAATAGCGGAAAATCAATAATAATATTGCACTACCCAATTGCCCTCAGATCATTTTTACTTTTCTTCCTATTAATTAATCTCCGAAATATCTATCTTGCCAGTTTATTAAATGCATTATGGGAAAAGTAGGATTCATGATTTGTTCAACAGGCTGGGGAGGATTAGAGATCAATGTCCTGAGGCTTATGAAATGGTTAATTGAAAGAAACAACGACATTACCTTATTTGCTGTTAAGGATACCAAGCTCTATAATGCAGCAAAAGAAAACCTGGTCAATACCGTAATGATTAATAACCACAAAAAATATTTTGACTTTAAGGAAGCCTACCGGTTTAGCCGAAAACTTAAAGAGCACAATATAGAAACCTTATTTGTTTGTGATAACCGTGACCTTGATTTGGCATTCCTTTCAAAGAAAATGCTATGGAACAAGCTAAAAATTGTTTACCACCAACAAATGCAAATTGGCGTAGGCAAAAAAGATCTCATTCATACCATGCGTTTTTCAAGTAT
>CAYZNC010000196.1:0-11665 GCA_964478555.1 uncultured Bacteroidales bacterium
CGATTTTTTTTTCTTTACTAAGTCCCGGTTTTTTATCGGGACTTTTTTATTTATACCTTATCAGTCAAAATCAATATTTCTTTTAAATTCATTCACTTGCCATTTACTTTCGATGCCATTAATAGTCATTTACTTTTGGCACTCTTAATAATTAGGGTCTGCTGATTAGGAAAATTTGAGTTCATTGTTTAATGCAATTATTACGATATGTTAGTGCAAGGGTTTTGATTAATATGTTTAGAATGCACGTAGCCTTTGCTATTGCTCTTGTTTGAAAAGTAATCAAGGAGTGATTATATGTTTATAGAAAAAATGACTAACAACTGGTACGACCACGGCCGTGGTCGAATGTTCTGGTTTGTATTGCTTTCTATAGATATCTGACCTCTCCGAGGTCAAAATAAGACCTATTTTATCTTCGCTAACGGTAAAATATCCTGAGCGGCAAATTCACCTTTTTGATATTTATATAGCCCTGTTATTGCTATCATTGCTGCATTATCGGTGGTAAATTTAAAGGCAGGGATATAAACTTTCCATTGACGGTTTAAGGCTTCTTTAAGCATGGCATTTCGTAATCCGGAATTCGCTGAAACTCCTCCCGCAAGTGCAATTTCATTTATTTTTAATTCATTGGCAGCCTTTATTAATTTATCGAGAAGAATTTCAATGATAGTTCTCTGTAATGATGCACATAAGTCTGCTATCCGATCATTGATAAAGGTTGGTGAATTTTTTATTTGATCCCGCAAAAAATACAGAAAGGATGTTTTTAAACCACTGAAACTGTAATCATAGCCTTCGATCCTTGGTTTAGAAAACTTAAATGCATTCGGATCACCATTCGCCGATAGCTTATCAATTACCGGTCCTCCGGGATAACCTAAACCCATTATTTTGGCGCACTTATCAAAAGCTTCTCCTGCTGCATCATCAATAGTTTGACCAACCACCTCCATATGTAAAAAATCTTTTACCAAAACCAATTGCGAATGCCCCCCTGAAACTAAAAGACATAAAAAAGGAAATTGCGGCACACTGTTTGCAATATCTTTTTCTAAAATAAAATTAGCCAGAATGTGAGCTTGAAGATGGTTGACTTCTATTAACGGAATATCCAAAGCTAACGATAAGCCCTTTGCAAATGAAGTCCCCACAAGTAAGGATCCCATAAGCCCTGGCCCACGTGTAAAAGCAATAGCATCAAGCTTATTTTTGTTGATATCAGCTAATTTTAAAGCTCTGTCGACTACCGGAATTATGTTTTGCTGATGTGCGCGTGAAGCTAGTTCGGGAACCACGCCTCCATAAGTTTTATGTACGTCCTGATTAGCAATTACATTCGACAAAAGATAGCTGTCACAGATAACAGCAGCCGAAGTATCGTCACATGATGATTCTATTCCAAGAATTGTAATGCTCATTAGATTGATAAATTGAAGGAAATACGACTATTTTTTTGTTTTTTTGCTTTTTAATTTTAAAACACAAAAGTATCAAAAAAATATACAAAATATTATTGTGGTTTATTTTGGCAGTGTCAGCATTGCCAACAGCAGGGTACTTTTTGATCCGTCAGCAAAATGTACAAGCTTATATTGTGCAGAAAATCACCACCAAACTTTCGAATTTCTTTGGCACCAAAATAACCTTGAGCGCTGCAACATTCAATGTGTTCAGTTTTACGCTTCACGATTTCTGTGTACGAACTCCCCAAAATGACACCATTCTCTACACTCCGGAGCTTGATTTACGGATTAATAACTTTGCAATTTCATCGAAGTATTTCGAATTTGACAAAATCACGTTAAATAATCCATATATCAATTTTTACATCGATTCTACCAAAAATATCAATTTTTCGTTTATTATTAACAAATTAACATCCAGGGATACCACCTCTTCAACCAGGTCTATGGTTCTGTTTGTTCATGAATTGGACCTTAAGAATGCTGATTTTTCACTCAGGGCATTTAATAAAATAAATCGGGACACAGGTATCAATTTTACCGACCTTCATCTGAAACGGTTAAACTTAAGCGTCACAAATTGCAGAGTTGATCGAGGGTTAAGTTTGAAAATTAAAGAATTGTCGGCTATTGATAAATCTGGCTTTGAACTTAAACAATGCTCCGGTCGGTTGAAAATCGATAAAACGCATATGACTTTTAACAACATGAATATACAAACAGCACTAAGTGATATTTATGTTAAACAGGTTTTGTTTGAGTTCAACAGTTTTAAAGATTTTAAAGCGGGCTCGCTAGCTAAAAATGTTAAAGTAAACGGAGAATTGAAACCATCTGAAATTGCATCTGATGATCTGGCTTGGTTTATTCCTGGTTTGAGACATTATAATTTAAGAGCCAAAGTTGCAGGTAAAATTTACGGTCGTATTAACGATTTGAAAGGTAGGGATATTGACATATCTTATAGTAATCATACTCGCCTGAAGGCTAACTTTGATGTTAGTGGGTTACCTAATTTAAGCACGTCTTTTCTTCATATCGATATTAAAAATCTATATACTACTCCTGCCGAGATTGAAAGTGTTCATCTTCCGAAAAGCAGAAATGGTAGAATTGTGCTACCCAATCAGTTCAAACAGATTACATTTCTAACTTATCGCGGAAAATTCACTGGATTTGTCAATGATTTCGTAGCTTACGGAACCGTTACTTCAAACCTGGGTAGTGTAGAATCAGATCTTTCACTGCGGCCGGATTCATTCAGGTATTTAAATTTTCAGGGACAAATAAAGTCAAGTCGATTTGACTTAGGTAAGTTTTTCAACAAAACTGACTTATTTGGTGACATTTCAATGAATGTTATGGTTAATGGGCGCTTGATTGGCAATAATGAGATTGATGCCAAAATGGATGGTCTTGTAAATAGTTTTGTTGTTAATAATTACAATTATAAGGGTATCAAGATTAATGGCGCTATTTCTAACGATACCTATGATGGATCAGTTTCAATTTCAGATCCTAATATTAATTGTGATTTCCTTGGGAAAGTGGATCTCTCAGGTAATATTCCTGTTTTTAATTTTCAGGCCAATGTTAGGAATGCAAATTTATATAAACTGAATTTTGATAAAAAAGATTCCGTTTCTTCAGTATCTTTCTATGCTACGGCAGATTTTGAGGGAAATAACATTGATAATTTAAATGGGGAGATAAAATTATGGAATGCCACCTTACGTAAAACCAATAAAGAAGTTCAAATATCTAATTTTCTTTTGTTTACAAAGACAGTTAACGATACTAATCATATCATTTTACGATCGGATCTGGCCGATGCCGACATATGGGGAATTTATCGTTTTAAGATGTTGGCAAATTCTTTTAGAAAATTGGTACATCACTATCTCCCTTCACTCAGTAAAACCATCCCTGAAAACAGACCCGATGATAATAATTTCAGATTTGAATTAGATTTGAAAGATACCAGACAATTAACTGATTTTTTTATTCCTGGTTTATACATTTCTAAGGATTCAAAATTTAGCGGAAAATATAACTCATCAAAAAATAACCTGGATTTCACACTTAGTGTCCCTTTATTACAGCATAACACAAAAAAATGGTACGATATTTACTTTAACGGTAAATCCTCGAATGGGAACTTTTCTCTAATATCCGGATGTAAAAATTTGAGGATTACCAAGCAAATGCAACTTGAAAATTTTACGGTGTTATCAGATTTCAAACATGATTCAATTGATGTACGTGTTCGTTGGAATAATTTTGACACTATCGTTAATAAAGGTGATTTTAGAATCGCATTTGCGCTCAAACCAATTCCTGATAAAAGCAAATCGATTGTTCAATTTGTGATTAAGCCATCGCAGATGATTACGAATGATTCTCTTTGGCAAATTAATTCGGGATTAATCCAGATCGATTCATCTGATATTCATATTGACTATTTATCCGTTTACGATGCATTCCAGTCAATTAAAATACACGGTGATATTTCAAAACAAGCGGATCGCTCTTTAACGATCGATTTACAAAATTTAAATCTTTCTAATCTGGACTCTCTGCTGGCTCCTAAAAAGGTAAAGCTTGCAGGTATTGTCAGAGGTAAAGCAGAGCTTTTTGATTTGTATCATAATCCAATTTTCAGAGCCTCACTAGATTTAGACAGCCTTTCCCTAAATAATGAATCTTTAGGAAAAACAGCAATTCAGGCTGTCTATAATAATTCAGATAAAAATATAGATATAGAGCTACATTCGCAGCGTGGTGGCATAAGAACTCTCGATATTACCGGGACATATGCGACCATTAATAAAACATTGAATTTTAATGTAGAGCTTAATAAGCTAAAGATGAATCTTTTTGAACCATTTGTTTCTACCGTTTTTTCTGAGGTGAATGGAATGGCAACGGGTTCAATTACATTGACGGGAAAAATACAGGAACCCCTTTTAAATGGGATGGTTAAAGTTCAAAAAGCTACATTTGTGGTTAATTACCTGAAAACACGTTATAATTTTACGCATAACGTTGAAATTAAGGATAATACTTTTCTCCTTAAAAACATTGAAGTCTATGATAATTTAGATAAAGGTCAAAATGCTACGGAGGGAAAAGCTATTGTTAATGGTCAAATTGAATATAAAAATCTTAAGGACCTCAGATTGGATGTCGCTATTGATGCACAAAATCTCAGGTGTTTGAATACTACAGAACAAGATAACACAAATTATTTTGGACAGGGTTACGCAACTGGTAATGTAACTATTATTGGCACCGCAAGGAGTATTAATTTGGATATTCACGCCAAAACTAATTCTAATACTTTAATTTACATACCCTTAGGTGTAAAAAACGAATTGTCCGAATCAAATTTTATAAGGTTTGTTAATAAGCAACCGAATAATAATAATATTCAAGTTAATCAATATGAAATTGATAAACCAGCGGAAACCAAACGCGTTGAAGGAAGAACTTCAGTCCTCAGAATGAATTTTGACCTTGAAGTTACGCCGGAAGCGGAAGTTCAAATTGTGTTTGATCCTAAAATAGGAGACATTGTAAAAGGTACTGGTTCGGGCAACCTCAATTTGACATACGAAAGCGGAAACTTTAATATGTATGGTATTTACACGATTGAACATGGGCAGTATCTTTTTACAGCGAAAAATGTAATCAACAGAAAATTTGAAATCGAAGAGGGTGGTACCTTAACCTGGAATGGTAATCCGCTTGATGCAACCGTAAATTTCGAGGCGATATTTCCTGTCACAACTTCTCTTTATCCCGTTTTGGGTGTTGGAAATGAAGATTATAAAAGGAGTATCAGGGTTGAATGTGTTATTTTGTTGACGGATAAACTTATGAACCCCACCATTAAGCTTGATATTCGCCTTCCCAACGCCAATGAGGAAACAAAAAATTTATTTAAAAGCGTCATAGGTACTGAAGAAGAATTAAACAATGAAGTTATTGCCCTACTATTTGCAGGTTATTTTATACCAACCAATATCACTGCTAATAATACTACAAACGGTTATGGTACTGCCGGGGCAGGCGCTGCAGGATATAATGGTATTGAATTTCTTTCCAATCAGTTATCGCAAAAATTATCGCAGATCAGTAAAGATTTTGATATTGGCGTTAACTACAGGCCTGCAGACCAGATTACTACTGATATGGTGGCTTTGGCATTGTCAACACAGTTAATAAATGATAAGGTTATAGTAAATGGCAATGTCGATGTTGGAGGAAGACCTGTTACCGGAAATACCAACAGCAGTAATATTGTAGGTGAAGGGAATATTGAATATAAAGTCACTCCTAACGGTAAACTTCGTATCAAAGCATTTAACCGTTCCAATGAAAGTTACATCGAAAATCTCTCGCCTTATACACAAGGTGTTGGTGTGTCTTACAAAGAGAATTTCAATACATTTGGAAATTTGTTAAAACGTTATTATCAATTGATTTTTACACGAAAAGAAAATAAAAATAAACCTGTGGAAGAAGACCAAAGTAAAGACGAACCAGAAAACAATGACGAATAGCATTTCGTAAATTTATCGGTACGTTATGGAAAAAATTAAACTTAATGATAAATTTGCATCTTATACTTTTTTTTAAAAAACATCGTTTACTAACAAACGCATTATAACTTTTATACAATGACAAATTTGTTTATCCTTTTACAAGTGACGGCGCAAAATGCGCTTACCGATACACTGGCTACTGCCGTGCATAAAGAAGCAAAAATGACTTATTGGGATTTAGCCTCAAAAGGAGGTTGGATTATGTTACCAATTGCGATTTTATCAGTCATTGCCGTGTATATTTTCTTCGACAGATATTTTTACATTCGTAGGGCTGCTAAAACCGATCAGGACTTTATGAATAAGATACGTGATTATATTCATGATGCAAAAATCGATTCGGCTCTTACGCTTTGTCAGTCCACTAACATGCCTGTTGCTCGCATGGTGGAAAAAGGAATCAAAAGGATCGGACGTCCACTTAAGGAAATTGAAGAGTCCATTGAAATTGTTGGAAAATTTGAAGTATACAAATTGGAGAAAAACCTCACCATTCTTGGGGTAATTGCCGGTATTGCACCTATGTTCGGATTTATCGGAACCATTGCAGGGGTTATCAAGATTTTTTATAACATCTCCCTTGCGGATAATATTAGCATCGGACTTATAGCCGGAGGTTTATACCAAAAAATGATCACGAGTGCTTTTGGTTTGAGTGTTGGTATTATAGCATTTATTGGGTACCACTGGCTCAATGTAATGATTGAAAGAGTGGTGCATACACTTGAATCAAATTCAATGAATTTTATTGATTTACTTCAAGAACCTACCAAATGAACCTTAGAAATAAAAGCAAATTCAGGGCGGAAGTGAGTACTTCATCTTTGAGTGACATTATGTTCTTTCTGATGCTGTTCTTTCTGATTACATCTACCTTGGTAAATCCAAGTGTAATTAAGCTCACCTTACCTAGTGCCAATCACCATCAAACGGTTAGAAAAACAGAAGTTGCTGTTTCCATAACCAAGGAACTCCGGTACTATATAAATAACAAAGAAGTTAGTTATAAGGACCTGGAGCTGGGACTTGTGCAAGCAGTACAAAACCTCTCTGATCCTACCATTGTTATTCGTTGTGATAATACAATACCGGTGCAACGATTGGTAGATGTAATGGAAATAGGTAATAAATTTAAAATACGGATGATTTTGGCAACCAAAAGTCAAACACCAAATGGTTGATTATTATTCTTACCGAACTAAACAATACGGAGTTTTGTGCACTGTAATAGTGCATGCAATTATATTCATTATTCTTTTACTTCAATTTAAAACGCCTATACCTCCTTATCCTGATGGTGGCGGAGGGTCTGGTAATGGCATAGAATTGAATCTGGGATCCTCGGATGTTGGCTCAGGCACTACTCCACTGGAAATGCCTACCATTGCCGAAGTTGCTAAGCCTGTGGCCGTAACCGAGACAAAACCTGACAAGGGCAAATTGGTTACCCAAGATATGGAAGATGTGCCAAAGATAAAAGAACAAGATTTAGCAGAACCCAAGAAAGTAAAAAAGGAGACAAAAAAGGTAGTTGCCGAATCGCCTGTTAAAGCCGTAAAGAATGAGACACCGAAAGAGCCTGTAGTCAATAAGCATGCATTATATGGCCGTAAAACCAGCTCTTATGGTGATGACAAGACTTCAGGGGCTAAAGGAGATCCTAATGGCACCTTAGGCAAACAGGCCTTTAGTGGCAGAAATGGCTCAGGTGGAGAAGGTGGTGGAGAAGGTGGTGGTATTGGTACAGGTAAAGGAAATGGAATTGGCCCAGGGATGGGTATTTTTGCTAGCTTAAAAGATCGAAGACCAATGAGCCTTCCAAAACCGGAATATAGACATCAGGTTGAAGGTACCGTGGTAGTTGAAGTAACGGTAAACCAGGAAGGCAAGGTAACGCAGGCAACTCCTGGCGCAAGAGGCACTACTACTGCGGATGAAAGCTTATGGGAAGCTGCAAAACAGGCCGCTATAAGTGCTCGCTTTGACAAAAAATCGGATGCTGCAACTTTTCAGAAAGGCACTATTACCTATACATTTAGATTACAATAAGCACTGTTCTGATCACTCTCCTAATCAAGGCCTAAACAATTAGCCATCAGGTTTAATTCTTAAAACTTTTATCATCATATTTTGTTTGAATTAGCATAAATTGTTAATCCTTAAAGTATGAAAGCGTTATTTATCAATTCTTTTGGATGACCTGAAGTACTGCAGTATGGCGAACTGCCGGATCCTATTTTACAAAGCGGACAAGTTCTTGTTAATGTTAAAGCCGTATCGGTTAATCCCGTCGACAATATGATAAGGAGCGGTAAGCTGAAATTTATCACAGGTTCAAGGTTTCCAAAAATATTAGGAGTCGATTTTGCAGGGGTTATACAAAAAATAAGCGACAACACTTTAGGGTTTAAAGTTGGTGATTCGGTATATGGTGCAACAAATGCACTATCCCGGAAACAACAGGGTGCTTCATCGGAATTGTTGGCGGTTTTGGCAAAGCAAATAAGGCTTATCCCTAAGGGCATGTCATTCGAAGACGCTGCTTCGTTACCGGTAGGATCTATTACGGCATTATCAGGGCTTAATAAATGTTTACCCCTGGAAGGTAAATCTGTAATGGTAATTGGAGCGACTGGTGGTGTTGGACATTTTGCCGTTCAAATTGCAAAGGCTAAAGGAGCTCAGGTTACCGGTGTTTGCAAAACGGAAAATGTGAGTATGGCTAAAAAATTGGGCTGTATTTCCGTTATTGACTATACCAAAGAAAATTTTTTAGCTACCGACAGTCGATTTGATGTTATCTACGACTCACATGGAGGTCAAGATTTCTCGGCAATTGCAAAAATACTTCATACAAATGGGCGATATGTCACCCCAACACTATATCCACCCAAATTATTCGTCGCTTTTTTCAGGAATATCCTGAGTAGTAAAAAATTCCTTACATCAAACATGAAACCCAGCCAGGAGAATTTTGCTACAATTGAAACTTTGGTAAGTAACGGTTTGTTAACACCCCTTATTGAACAAATATTTTTATTGCCAAGAGGAGCCGAAGCATTTAAGCTTGTTGAACAAGGCAAGGTGCGAGGTAAAGTTGTGCTGAAGCTGTAAATAGACAATATTATAGTCACGCTATGTTTTAATTACTTATCAAGCTCAAAGTTGTTTTACAACTAATTGGTAAATTCGTTAAAATGAGACGGTTATTTGTGTATTTGGGTTTATTTTTCAGTTCTTTCCAATTTCTGGCAGGTCAACAAAATGATAGCCTGGTAAATTTTTTAGGTCAAAAAAGTATTTATCCTATAATTATAGAAGATGCGCCTGCTCGACTTTTTACGATGCGGCAATTCGATGAAAGCTATTTGAGTTCTTTCAGGCTTTTCTCGAAAATGTTGAATACCGGCTTTTCTCCTACCGTAAATTTAATTGTTAAAACGGCAAGTTTTTTCTTTGCATTCGGTCCTCTTACTCATGAAGAAGGTCATCGCTCCATTCTCATAGAAAAAAATATCGGCTCAATTTCACAACCCTTTTTCTTGTCGCGAAGGGGTGGATATATTGAGGGCGTTACGGATAGCACGTTAAAAGATTTAAGGGATAAAGATTTTCCCGATTATATGCGCCTTTATGGAGCAGGGCTCGAATCCGATTACATGCTTACGCACCGCGAAGAATCCTTACTTGCGTTTGAAGATGAACCGTATAAAAATCTGGCAATCGAATACATTCTTAGAAAATTTTCGATCATGCAATATTACCTGATAGGGGCCATTAAATATGATATTGACGGAGCTGAGGAATCGAATGAGCTCAAACGTGATATTGTTGGTAACGATGTGTACGGACAAATTAGGCATATGCACAGGCCTACCATGCCTTTTTACCGTTATACCCGTTACAGAGACCTTACACCACAGGAAGTAGGATATTTAAAAAAGATGGAGCTTCGGTCACTTTTTAATTTGATAAACCTGAATATAGTGGGGATACCAAATTTCAATGTTTCAGATAATCTTAAGGCTAACATTGGCATGGGGCATATTATGTGTCCGTTTGGTGATTTTATTGACGAAAATCTATGGCTTAAATACATGGATAAACTGAAGGTAGAAGCTTATGTAAGGGAATTTCAGAACAATAGCAGATGGTTTCTGGGTGGAGGACTTGGTATAAAAGACTTTCTGGTGACCCGAAAATTTATGACTTCGATTAATGTTCATCTGTGGAATCAACCTGCTTATTTGAATTTTAATGAAAATACAAGTCAATTTGGCGGAGCTGTTGAAATTACGGGCAGGTATTTTTTCTTAACCAATCAAAAAACCAAATTAAAAGCATTGTCTGCAGATATGGGATTGATCTGGAAAACTAACGGATACCTGCCCGAAGAAATTGTGCTGAAAAGACATTTCGGATTTAGATTAGGAACCAGCTTTGTGTTGGATAAATAACACTACTTGATCTTAAAGAAAGCTACAGCTCTGTTAAGTTCTTGAGCAAGATTTTGTAGTTCTGCCGCGTTTTGAGATACCTGTTCGGAAGAACTTGCGTTTTTCTGAGTAATTTGATTGAGTGATTGTACCACGGCATTTATCTGATCTGCCCCTGAATTTTCCTCGTTACTTGCTTCAGTTATTTCCTGAATCAATTGAGAGGTCCTTTTAATGTCAGGAATAATTTTTTCAATTAGTTTTTCAGCTTCTTCAGTGGCTATCACACTTTGCTTCGACAAAATGTCAATTTCACCTGCTGCGTTCTTGCTATGTTCAGCCAGTCGTCTTACTTCAGAAGCTACAACTGCAAATCCACGTCCGTGGTCACCTGCTCTGGCAGCTTCAACTGCGGCGTTTAACGCTAATAAATTAGTTTGAAAAGCAATATCATTTATAACATTGATTTTTTCTGCAATAGTTTTGATCATTTTCAGACTTTCATTTGAAGCCAAGCCAACTTTTTCGATATTTTTTGCCGATTCGGTTGATATTTTTTCCGTTTGTTTTGCATTATCCGTGTTTTGTTGGATGTTTGATACCATTTCTTCGATTGATGAAGATACCTCCTCAATTGATGAGGCATGTTCAGAAGCTCCCTGCGATACTTGTTGCGATTCTATTAGCAGCTGCTGACTGGCTTTAGAAACTAAGTTTGAGTTGTCATTGACTAATGACAACGTTTCACGTAATTGATGTACCATAGTCTGCATATTGCGGAGCATTTTACCGATCTCGTCTTCTACACTTACGGTGATGTCTGCTGTTAAATCGCCTTTGGTTATTTTGTCAATTACTTCATTGGCCTGTGCGAGGGATTTTCGCACAGAGGCAATGATAAAAAATGATGACAATATTGATAGAACGCACCCTATCAAAACGATAATAATAAAAAATATGCTTGCACCAGTAAATGTTTGTTTTCCAGCAATATATTTATCATGGGCACCTGCAATCTGTATAGCTAGTAATTCCTCCGACTTTTTATAAATTGGCTCAATATTAGGATATAAATCATAAATAACATAATAATCTAAACCTGCTGTGTCTTTACTATGGACTATTTTTACAAGGTCCTTGATCATCGATACGG
>CAYZNC010000197.1:0-11641 GCA_964478555.1 uncultured Bacteroidales bacterium
CCTTCATCTGAGCTTCAGACAAAACGGGAGTTACAATGAAAACGGTTTCATACTGATTCGACATAATTTTATATTTTAAATGTTTAAAAATTAATAGGTCGCAAAAGTAGAAACTTTTTTCTAACAGAACAATAAAATAATAAGCTTTTTTGGAGAAGGATTAATTACAGATGATTTTTTTAAGTACTGTTGGATATTGTCTTTTAGCCAACGCCCAATACCCAATACCCAACAGCTTCTTATGCTATACTTCAAATTCCTGTTTTATCGATGGAATCTCAATGTTTGTGTACCCTTCGTTTTCCAGGGTTTTCTTATAGGCTTGTTGTCCCTCGTACTCTCCGTGAACAATAAATACTTTTTGCAGTTTCGATTTATCCTGGCAGCTCAGGAATCCTATCATTTCCTTGTAATCGCCATGTCCGCTATACGCATCGATCCGCTCAATATCTGCTTTTACGTCATATTCGTTACCAAAGATCGAAACCTTTTTATCGCCTCTGAGAAGTTTAGCACCCAAAGTGTTAGGTGAACAATAACCAACGGCAAGAACGGTATTTTTTGAGTTTGAAATACTGTTGGCCAGATGGTGTTTTACTCGTCCGGCTTCCATCATACCCGAAGCTGAAATAATAACACAGGGTTTCTTACTGTTGTTAAGTTTTTTCGAATCTTCTATCGTCTGTATATAATAAAGGCTATTAAAACCAAAAGGATCCTGATCATTGTCCATGACCTTCAAAATTTCTTCATTAAAACATTCGTAATGCATGCGAAAAATATTCGTGGCGTTCACAGAGAGGGGACTGTCAACAAATATATCCACCTTTGGCAAACGTCCGGCATTAAAGAAGTTATTGAGAGAATAAACCACTTCCTGGGTTCTGCCTACACTAAATGAAGGTATGATAAGTTTTCCTCCTTTTCTCAAGGTGCTTTCCACCACATTTAATAATTTATCTTCAGCAAAATCATGCCCTTCGTGAAGTCTGTTACCATAAGTTGATTCTATGATCAGTATATCGGTTTGCGGGAAAGCTTCTGGCGCTTTTAGTATACGGTTCACAGGACGACCAATATCACCGGTATAAGCAACACGCTTTGTTTTACCATTTTCCTGAACTTCTATATTAATCACCCCTCCGCCAAGCAAATGGCCTGTATTGGTGAAGTGTACCTTGGTAGTTTCATCGATAAGAAATGTTTTGTTGTAAGGAATACTGATAAAAAGACCCATACAGCGTTCAGCATCAACCTTTGTATAGATGGGTTCAACGGTAGGCAGACCTCTCTTTAATTGCTTCTTATTGAACATCTTTGTATCATACTCCTGTATGTGACCACAATCTGCAAGCAGAATGGCACATAAATCACGGGTAGCATGGGTGCAGATTACGGATCCTGCAAAGCCATGTTTATAGATAAATGGGATAAGGCCTGCATGGTCGATATGAGCATGTGATAGTAAAAGAAAATCAATTTCAGCAGGATTAAAGCCCAAATCGCGGTTCATAGAATCTGTTTCAAGACCTTTGCCCTGGTACATTCCACAATCGAGCAGGATTTTTTTTCCGTTTTGGGTAGTAATCAGATGTTTGCTGCCGGTTACTTCACGCGCAGCACCTAAGAATTGAATCTTCATATGGCATAAATAAAAAGGTGAAACACAAAGATAGAATTGATAAACAAAAGTCAAAGCTATTTAAGTTGAAAAGTTGTAGTTATGTTATTAGCTGATTAAGAAATTGATTGATTGAGTAATTGTCTTAATTTCTTAATCCCCTAATTTCTTAATCCAGGTGAAAGCATTTTTTTGTATCTTTAGCCCTTTATTTTTAATAACATTCAAATTAAATATCAATGAGACAAAAAATTGTTGCCGGAAACTGGAAAATGAACAAGACCCTTCAGGAAGGCATAGCACTCGCTCAAGAGGTTGAATCTTTAGCAGCAGGAGTAAATAATGGCGCAAAAGTAATTCTTTGCACACCCTTCATTCATCTGACTGAAGTAAAAAAAGTGATTAAAAAGGCTTTACTGGGAGCTCAAAACTGCGCATCGGAAGCGTCAGGTGCTTATACAGGAGAAGTATCGGCATCTATGATAAAATCCACTGGTGCCGAATATGTCATCATAGGACATTCGGAACGCAGAGCCTATTATCATGAAGACGATGCACTTCTTAATAAAAAAGTACAGTTAGCCTTAGCCAATGGCTTAACTCCCATTTTCTGTATTGGTGAATTACTGAGTGAGCGCGAAGCTAATAAACATTTCGATGTGGTTAAATCACAACTCGAGAAGGGTTTATTTAGTCTATCCGAAGCCGATTTCAAAAAAATAGTACTTGCTTACGAACCCGTATGGGCTATTGGTACAGGCAAAACTGCTTCTTCAGCACAAGCTCAGGAAATACACAAGTTTATCCGCGATACCGTAGCTGCTAAATATGGTAAAGCTGTGGCAGACGGAGTATCCATTCTTTATGGTGGAAGTTGCAAAGCATCGAACGCTAAGGAACTTTTTGGAAACCCCGATGTAGATGGTGGTTTAATTGGTGGTGCAGCACTTGTGGCTACTGATTTTTTAGGAATTATTGCTGGTTTCTAAGCATCGCAATTAATAAAGAATATCATGGAAGGTAACATGGGAATCGAGAAGATTCTATGTTACCTTTTTTGTTTGGTGCTAAAAAACCCTGAGGGTTTCGCCAGTGCCACTATCCTATTTCCGGAAATACCAAATTACTCGTCAAATCCTCAAACACCTGTGGTTTGCGGATGAGATAATCTTTGTCATGGTATATCAGGACTTCTGCTGGTAAAAGTCGCGAATTATAGTTTGAAGCCATCGAAAAACAGTAAGCTCCTGCATTTTGGAACACAAGATAATCACCCTCTTCTATTTCGTTAATTTCGCGATTCCAGGCAAACGTGTCTGTTTCACAAATATAGCCAACAACACTATAGGGTTTAGGCGACGCCTTGGGTTTTGAAATATTGGTAATATGATGATAGGCATCATAATACATAGGTCGGATCAAATGATTAAAACCACTGTTGATACTCGCGAAAGTAGTATTCTTTGAAGGTTTGATAACATTAACCCGGGTTATAAAATATCCAGCTTGGCTTACTAAAAATTTCCCAGGCTCGAAATATAAGGTCAATTGGCTGCCATATTCACGGCAAAACTCGTTAAACCTTTTGGAAAAAAGTTGTCCCAGGTATTCAATGTCGGTAGTATAATCACCCTCTTTATAAGATACTTTAAAGCCACCGCCAAAGTCAATATATTCGAGATTTTTGAAATGCTTAGCCGTTTCGAACATCGTGTCGGCGCTTTTAACAAATGCTTCGATGTCCAAAATATCAGAACCGGTGTGAAGATGAAGGCCTTCAATTCTTAAATCATATTGTTGAATGATTTCTAAAATCCTGCTCACATTTTCAACTTCAATACCAAATTTTGAATCCACATGCCCTGTAGAAATCTTTTTATGGCCACCACCCATAACACCAGGCTTAATCCTGATGCCTACAGGTTTCGTACCGCCATATTTTTTGCCGAATTTTTCAAGGATCGACAGAGAATCGATATTAATATTAACGCCAAGTTCAATAGCTTCAATTATTTCGGTAAGATCAACACAATTTGGTGTGAAAATAATATCCGAAGGATTAAAGCCTGCCATAAGACCCAGTTTAATCTCCTGCAGCGAGACCGTGTCGATACCTGCACCAAGATTTTTGAAGACCTTAAGAACACTGACATTCGTAAGTGCTTTACAGGCAAAATTTATCTTCACGTTGGTATCAAACGAATTGATTAAACGGCGGTACTGCGATTCCATCTTTGTGGCATCATAAACATATAGTGGCGTGCCATATTTTTCAGCAAGCTCAATAGCAGGTATTGAGCTAATTACATACTGATTTTTGATTAATTCCATTACGGTCTAATTTACTTATTACTAACTAAAAATGCAGGCTATTAGCGGTTAGCTATTAGCTATTAGCATTTGGTTCTTATATCTTGGTTCTTATGTCTAATGTCTAACCTTTTATTTTATTAAAGGAAGCTATCAACCCCTTGATAACAGAAGAACTGAATCCGTTATGCTCCATTTCATTGAGGCCTGCAATGGTGGAACCTTTAGGTGTAGTTACGCGATCTATTTCCTGTTCCGGATGATTGCCGGTAGAAAGGAGTAATTTGGCCGCGCCCAACATTGTTTGTGCTACAACAGTTTGTGCCATGGACGGTGTAAAACCCATTTCAACGCCACCTTCAACCGATGCCCGTATGTAACGCATAGCATAACCCGTTCCACATGATCCAAGTGCAGTGGCTGCACTCATTAAATCTTCGGGGATGGAAACTGTAGTACCAAGCTGATTGAATATACCCATAACCAAATCCAATTGTTCTTTTGAAGCATAAGCATCAGACACAAAGGTCATGGATTCCTGAATGGCAATAGCTGTGTTTGGCATTACCCTGAAAATGGGCATCTTCCCGATAACTTCTTCAATAGTACCAATACTAATTCCTGCGGCTATTGAAATCAGTATCTGTTTTTTTTCAGGATTTAAGCTTGAATTGATTCCGGCCAAAACCGTTTTAATCAAATAGGGTTTTACCGCAAGGATAATAACATCGGCAGAGGCAACAGCTTTCCCGTTGTCCGAACTCGTATTTACGCCTTTGGATTTGAAAAATTCGAGAGGCTGGCTCCTTTGATCGGTAATTGTTATATTTTCTGATGTTATGGCTCCCGTTTTCAGAAATCCCTGGGCAATGGCAGAACCCATGTTTCCGGCTCCAATGATGGCAAATTTGAGGTTTTTCATATAAGTTACAGTTAATGCCTTTTGCATTTTAATAACAGCAGTAAAGGCTAGTTTTATGTTTATAAGGTTATGGTTGTTCCTTTTATTGCATTGTCTGCTTGAAAAGCTTGTGGTCCGCAAATCACAATTTCAGCTACTCCTGATTTTAAAGCAGCGAAAGCATTATCGAGTTTAGGTATCATTCCGGAATGAATAACGCCCTTTGATTTGTAATTGTTAAAGTCGTGCTCGCTGATTCTGTTAATTACCGATGCTTCATCGTCGGGATTTGAAAGCACCCCGTTTTTTTCAAAGCAATAAATAAGCTTTACATCATAGTGTGATGCCAAAGCAATAGCCATGGATGAAGCAATTGTATCGGCATTGGTATTCAGCAATGTACCTTGCTTATTATGAGTAATAGGAGCCAAAACAGGTACAAGTTTTTGTTCAATAAGCCCGCACATAGCCACAGCATCGATTGCAGAGGTATCAATATCACCTACAAAGCCGTAATCAATCTCTTTAACCGGACGCTTCACTGCAGGAATGATATTACCATCAGCACCTGTTAAGCCAAATGCATTGCAATTCAGGGCTTGCAGTTTACATACGAGACTTTTGTTAATCCAGCCTGCATATACCATGGTTACAATTTCCAGCGTTTTTTCGTCTGTAATTCGCCTACCGTCGACCATTTTAGGTTCCACACCCAACTGCTTCATCAATACGTTTGCAATTTTACCTCCTCCATGAATAAGAATTTTGTTATCCTTCAGTGAGGCAAAACTGTCAATTACAGCATTAAGCAGAATAGTGTTGTCTAAAACATTGCCGCCTATTTTTAGAATAGTAAGATGAGCCATGAATATCTAAAGGTTTTCTGATTTAATAGGCTCAACCCATTCCGTGTGGCCTAACCAATATTTTTTTAAACACTTTTGCAGTTTATCCACAAACATATCCACTTCGTTATTATGAATATTCATTGGTGGTAAGAGACGAAGCACATTTTTTGCGGTTGAAGATCCTGTAAACACCTGTTCATCTATAATAAGCAGGTTGCGAAGTTCACTTACAGCAAATGGAAATTCGATACCAACCATTAAACCACGTCCTCTTATATTTTTAATCCCTTCCACTGTTGACAAACGTTCCTTAAAATACTCGCCCACTTCAAAGGCATTTTCAATCAAATGATCCTGGTCAATAACATCAATAACTGCAATGGCTGCTGCGCATGCCAGGTGGTTTCCGCCGAAAGTGGTACCCAGTAAACCATGCTTTGCATGAAACTTAGGATTAATAAGGACACCGGCAATAGGAAATCCATTACCCATACCTTTAGCAACGGTAATGATATCGGGTGTTATTCCGGCATATTGATGGGCAAAGAATTTTCCGGTACGGCCATAGCCCGATTGAACCTCATCTAAAATCAGAACCGTCTCATATTTTGCACATAGATCGGCCAGCTCTTTCAAAAATTCATCCGTGGGACAATTGATTCCGACGACTCCCTGAATACCTTCAATAATGACAGCACAAACATCCTTCTTTTTAAGTTCAGTTTCCACAGCCTCAATTTGATTGATGGGTACAAAAGTAACATGGCTGCGGGAATTAATAGGTGCACTAATCGTAGGATTGTCTGTCACCGCTAAGGTACCGGCTGTACGTCCGTGAAATGCACCTTTAAAACTTATGATTCGTGATTTACCATTGTAAAAAGAAGCTAATTTTATCGCGTTTTCATTTGCTTCGGCACCAGAATTACAGAGGAAGAGATTATAATCTTCATACCCTGAAATTTTACCGAGTTTACCAGCTAATTCCTGCTGTAATGAAATAATAACAGAGTTTGAATAAAAGCTGATTTTATGCAGTTGATCAGTCAACTTCTTTACATAATAAGGATTATTGTGACCAATTGAGATTACTGCATGTCCGCCATACAGGTCGAGATATTTGGTGCCTTTTTCGTCATATATATAACATCCTTCGCCTCTTACAGGCTCTATGTTAATGATGGGATAAACGTCAAAAAGATTCATGTTAGAAAAGTTTAAATTTTTAAATTTCAAAGTGCCTTTAAAAAGAAACAGGTTTTAAATTCAATCCGGCCTTTTCATCGATGCCAAACATCAGGTTCATGTTTTGCACAGCCTGTCCTGAGGCTCCTTTCGTAAGGTTATCGATAACCGAAGTGACCAGGACCTTTTCGTCATACTTTTCAGCTTTTAACAAGCATTTGTTGGTATTTACCACTTCCTTCACACTAATGTCATGATCGGACACGAAAGTAAATGCTGCCTCTTTATAAAAATTTTTGTATAACGAATTGATTTGGTTCGCATTGAGATTACAATCAGTATAGGCCGACAAAAAAATACCCCGGGTAAAATTGCCACGTAATGGAATAAAATTAAGTTTCGGAATATTTGATCCGGCTGCAGTTTCGAGTGTTAAACGAACTTCTTTCAGATGTTGGTGTGTAAAAGCTTTGTAAATGGAAATATTGTTGTTGCGCCATGTAAAATGCGTTGTGTCGCTCAAAGCTTGTCCGGCACCTGTTGATCCTGTGATGCCATTAATATGAACCTCTGAGGTGATAAGCTTTCCTGCCGCAAGTGGCAATAAGGCCAATTCAAAAGCTGTAGCAAAACAGCCTGGGTTAGCAATATTCCCGGCTTGTTTAATCTTATCACGATTCATTTCTGGCAATCCGTATATGAATTCGCGCGTTATTCCCGTTGATGAAGTATGCTTGCTATGGATACGAAAGTCCTGGCTCAAATCGATAACTTTGACTTGTTCGGGTATTGGATTTTTATCTAAAAATTCGACCGCTTTGCCGTGTCCAAGACAAAGGAACATAACATCAACCGCTGTACTTAGTTGATCGGTAAAGGTCAAATCCGTATCTCCAAATAAGTCATTGTGAGCTTCAAATACTTTATGACCAGCATGACTGTTACTGTGAACAAAAGTAATCTCCACAAGTGGGTGATTGATCAATATTCGCAAAAGTTCGCCGCCGGTATAACCTGCTCCACCTATAATTCCTGCTTTTATACTCATTGAAATGTTTGTTACTTTTTTAAAAATTTATGAGTGAGTCGAATAAAACGTTCCAGGATTTTGAATTTCTCAGTGAAGTTAAACCTTCTGTTCTTTTTAGCCGGATCAAACAACATAGCGGTGCACAGGCACATTTTGCGGTTGTTACGCAGCAGGATATCATAATTAACACAACTGGAACAACCATTCCAATATGCCTCATCATCAGTAAGTTCAGAGAATGTTACCGGTTTGTAGCCGAGTTCCGAATTTATTTTCATTACGGCCAAACTGGTGGTTATTCCGAATATTTTAGCATCGGGATAAGCTGTACGGGAAAGTTCAAAAGCCTTCTTTTTTATTAGCCGTGCAAGTCCTGATTTTCTATATTCAGGAACAACTATTAAGCCTGAATTTGCAACGAATTTTTTATCTCCCCAAGTCTCAATATAACAGAAACCAGCAAGCTTGTCGTCACAAAACGCAATAATGGCTTTTCCCTCGAGCATTTTACTTTGCACATACTCAGGTTTTCGTTTGGCAATGCCAGTTCCGCGAACCTTTGCAGATTCCTCCATATTCTTGCAGATTTCCTCTGCATAACCAACATGTGAAACGTTTGCAACCTGAACTTTAAAATTCAATTTATCCATGCTTAAAAACAAAATAATTGCACAATGCTAAAAAAAATAAAGATAAGAAATTTGGATTGAGCAGAATACGTAATTCCGCATAAAAAATTTTAGCCCCGGCTGGGCCTTGGAGAATGGTATTCACCTTTTCGAAGCAGTCGTCCGAAAAAAATAAAATTTTGAATATGGTATAATTTCGTTTTCATTTCAGCCAACAAAGATAACAGGTTCTGCAGTATATCCAATAAAAAATTTGCGAAAATTTATGTTGGAAAAAATAGAAAGAAACTTTTGTAGGTTGTAGGCTTTTAGACTGTGGGCTATAGGCCTTCTATAATTTGCACGAAACTAACTCCCTCTCCTTCAGGACAGGACTGGGGGAGGCGGGATTAGGCGACCTTAAGCTTTTAGATTGTGCCTACTCTAACTTTTTATAATACACCAACTTGTGGTTTGGCAAAAGTTCAGGATGAAAAATTTTAATCAAATCTTCCAGCACAACTTGTGGCTGAATAAAACCGGATTCCCAAAAATCGTTACCCCCTTTCGGATTGAACCGGCCATTGTTATTATAAATCTGTTTGACTTTGAATGACCGGATCATACCCAGGCGCTCATCCACTCCCAACAAATCGTGTAGAGAACCAACCAAGTCTGTATTAATCCACATGTCAGCTTCATTAGCATGTTCAATCACCTTTTCAAAATTCATGGGAATACTTTCACGTTTTCGGATGTCTTTCCAAACATAATCTCCTCCGGCATCGGCTATCATTTTGGCTACATAAGAATCTCCCCCCGGAATATACCAAACTCCTTTCCATGGTATACCACACATGACTTTTGGTTTTTTTTTCAGATTGATGCACATCTTTGATAATTGCTGATATTCCCTTGTAACTTTGTTAAAGCTTTCTGAAGTTTGGTCGGATACATCGTAAAAAGCAGCCACAAATTTGACCCATTCTAATTTCCCCAATGGAGTGGTTTCGAGGTAATCACCATTGAATACTACTTTAATACCAAAATCTTCCAATTTTTTATACTGACCCACGGTTTCCGCCTGAATTCCATAGGCCATTACCAAATCGGGTTTTAAACTAACAATGGATTCATAATTAAGGGCTTGATCATAACCGATATTAATGATCTTACCCGAATCAATCAATTTCCGGGCTAAAGAATCCCCAATATAATCGGGATTTGCAACGCCCACTAATGTATTAATTTGTCCGATAAAAGCTAATTGTGCAACATGTGTTGTAGACAAACAAATGATGCGTCGAACAGGTGTGTATATGACCTGATGCTTTTGAAGAGCGTCTGGTATTTTTTCACCCTTGGGACATAATAGGTAGCTATACTCAATACCTTTTGCCCCCTCCCATGGATTAAAAACCCTGATCAATGTTAATTTATTAAAGCGTTCAATGCTAAAGCCCTGCGCATATTGTATATGTTCTGAAACTTTGTTGTGCTGGTATTCCGAAACACTGCTGTTCTGCCTGGAACTGCATCCAAGGAGAATAATCGAAAGATTAAGGATTAAAAAACGAAGAAACGACATATTATTTCTGTATAATAAAACGACTAATCCATCGATCATGCGCTGCCTTTATGATCAAAGTATAAATACCTGAAGGTATGCTGCCTAAATTTAGGCGGATTCCGTAATCATAGGTTTCATAGGGGATTGTCGTAAACCGGCCCATCATGTCTACACATTCAACCGTGACATGGTCTGATTGGTAAGGAAATTCAACCAAAGCATAATCATAACAAGGATTTGGATAGATCTTTAACAACGTATTTTTGGCTTCAGGAGTTTTCAAAGCTACCTGTAGTCCTTTATATCCCGGGAAGCATATTGCCAAGGAAGCATATATTTTGGGTGAAGTAACTTCACTTATGTTATGCCATGCTCCGTTAAATATATACATCCCTGAATAGCCTGATGCGCCCCGGTTTGGAGATTGATAAACCGCAAAGGAATCTAAAGGGTCAGCATAAGTGATGGTATACCCTATAAAAAAAGTTCCCGTAAGGTTCAATATAGAATCAAAAGCAACAAAATTGACGGCATTTTCCTGCAGATTTTGAAAATAGATGTCTTTCGTATATTTTTCCGTTTCCGGGAAAGTTGAACCCTGCCATATATTGATGGAAATAGTAGCAAATGCATTTGCGGGATAATCTTTGGCCACATCAAGAAATATACCGGGAACCTGCAAAGTATCAGTTCTGGAGAATTTTTCTGCAAAACCAGACCAACCCAGGGAGTTGTGACCGGATAGCCACCCCCATGCTAAATTGGAACGATTAAGGTTTAATTTTTCTGTTTTGGCTATATTCGAAAAAGTATCTCCATGTGCATCATTGAAACCGTAAGGATCAATGCCATCTATATAAGAAACGCCGGTATTATTTGGATCAAGCCACGCTTTTAACTGATTAGACGGATCGGGATAATCGGACCAAGCTCTGTTAAGCTTTGAAAAATAGTCATTATAGGGAAAAATGCATGAACCCTGTCCCCCGGACAGGGTTCCAACTACCCTATGGGCACTATTAAAAACAGGAGATCCGGATGATCCGAAATCCGTAGTGCCAAGATCCCAATAAGATACAAGCCAATGTGAATTTTTATCGTATCCATATCCACCACCGAGCTCACCTGTAGTTAAAGGATGATTACATAAAGATATTTTTTTAACAGCGCCTAAAGGGTGATGTATACAAACACCACTGGATGGAGGAATGATGGAACGATCCCAACCTGCAAAGTATGCCTTATAAATTATGGGTGGAAACTGGTTCAGTTTTAAAAGTGCAAAATCGAGCTTTGTTGCTGTTGTTGCGAGTAAACTGGACCCGGACATGGTTTGATCCTGCAACACTCCATCTGCACCACAATTAGGTCGCTCATAGTTAAAATAAAAAATAGTTGTGGAAGCTATGTCTTGGTTACCTACACAATGTTGTGCAGTAATAAAATAAGGCAGTATACTATTTCCGGCATTATTGATCAATGTTCCTGTACATAGTTCGCCGTTGGCAAGAATCTTACACACGGCCCTTTTTTCAATTTGCCAGGGGGTTCCTGCAGGACAATTGATA
>CAYZNC010000198.1:0-11608 GCA_964478555.1 uncultured Bacteroidales bacterium
TATTGCATTTTCTGCATTTTGTGGACGCAGATATTATCGGCACCTATTTTAGAGGTAACATTTATTGCGGTATATCCCACTCCTGAAAATTTTGCCTGAAAATATCTTGGTGCATGAAGGATGTCCGATGCATCGGTATATCTGCGAGCACAATTATAACTAGTGCCACCCAAATTTTTTGTTGAACTTCCCCATGATGTATTGGTACCCGTTTTGGTATATAGTTGTAAAATACCCATATTGTCGGTTTGTATATAATAATCGCCAGGACGACTGGAAGTTGGTGTGATTGGAGTAAAATCCCAGCCAACAATAAAGGGGACAACATCAAAAGTTGCCGTAATACTTTTATCAGCGTTCATTTGAACCTGGCGCGAGAGGCTTGTTGAGGCATCATCCCAGTAAAGAAAAGATGTAGCAGAGTTCGGTACAATAGAAACATCAACCATTGTTCCTGATTCATACTTATTGTCAGCAACTGATGGATTAAGAGATATCTTGCCCCATGTTGCCCCTTCTCCAGCCTTGTTTACTGTTAGTACAAACATATCCACTGCAGTAAATACAGCTTTTAGATTCACATTCGAAGAAATTGAAAATGAATAAGGATTTTGGGTGGATACTACATTATTATTCAGATCTTGCCATTCTTTAAAGCGGAATCCGTAATTATTGGTTGCGGTAACAGTAACTATAGCTCCCGATTCGTAGGTAGCAGAAACCGGAGTTACCGTACCTGCAGTTGTAGGTGAAATAGAGGTGGTTAACTGAACAGAATTAGAAAATGTTTTAATCCACCTTGGGTCTCCAAGTGGCTTGCCATCTTTTCCGGCTGTAGCAAGTACGGAGGTTGAAAGTATCGTAAAGTCACCATTATCCGGATCTGGAAAGCCAATAACGGTAAGGCCAAGTCCTGTTAATGTTAAATCATTGATTGATTGCGTTATGGGAGTTGTTTGAGCATATCCGCCGTAATTAACAATTAAATTATTTTCAGCTATTAAGTTTCCTCCTGTAGCAACCAACATTTTGGGCAATGTTCCTGTTACTCCAGGTTCAGCAACAATGTTATTTCTGAATGTAAAATTTGAAGCGGTACTGTATTTGGCTGCAATATTACAAAGTGCACGTTCGCTGCTTTTTGCACACTTATAAACGGTATTGTTTTCGAAAGTAAAATTAAGCACATCAGTTGCCGATGTTGTACTGTTTGCAAAGAAAAAACTCTCACCATTAAGATAATTGTACATGGTACAATTTCTCACTATTATATTCTTCACAATGTGCTTTGGGTATAATAAACTATAATTGTTATTGCCACAACTCGCAATAATACAATTGGTAAATTCTATTTTATCGATAGTGTAACCGGCAGTATTTGTTCGTAATACGCAGCGACCCACACCGATAATTGAGTCGTTGCGAAATGCAAGTATAGACATATTGCCCATATCCCCCGAAACAAAGTAATCAGAAGTGGGGCTAATACGAACATTTTCAAAAATCAACCCGCCATTGGTAGTAGTACCCCCGCTTACGCTAAAGGTGATTCTTACCACTGCATCCGGTGCGCCTTTGAACATAATTGTTTTCCCAGTCGGGAATGTAATGCCCTGTGAATAAATACCTGCGGCCATAAGAAGAGTGTCTCCGTCAGAGGCGGAGGCAAAGGCTGTAGTATAATCCGAATTGGTTACATTTACTACGGTTGCTTTAGAATGTAAAGCAAACACTATAATAGTTAGAAAAAGTAAGATTTGTCTTTTCATAAATGCTATCGATTTTTTGAAACATTAATTATTCGTATTCAAGTAATGTGATCCCGCCAGAGAAGTCCTTTCAAATTCCTGATTGAATTTGAGACTCGCTTATTTGTCTGAAACACAAAACGTATAAGTTTTACCAGGCTCCGTTGAGAAATCATACATGAAGGTATTTTTCAAAATTGGCTTTTGTATTGGTGCATTTGGTGAAATTAACGGAGTATTTATTTTATCTACAGTAAAAAAAGCGTTAGGATTTAAGCCTTCTGCTTTTGTGAGTTTATCCTTATTTTTATCCATTAATGGCTGAAATGTTCTTAAGCGACAATTACCTCCTAATCTTGAAAATATAGTTAAGGTGGAAATTTGGCCTTCTTTCCAGGCAATATCTATAACAAAGCCGCCGCGAGCAACTAATCCGGTGATTTTACCGTTTGGCCAGCTATTGGGCAATGCCGGCAATACAAAAATATTTCCATCATGACTTTGCATGAGCATCTCAGCAATACCTGAAGTACATCCAAAATTGCCATCAATCTGGAAGGGCGGATGAGAATCAAAAAGATTAGGATAAGTTCCTCCCCTTTCTTCGGATTGATTGGTTGAGGCCGGCCTGAGCTGATCCGATACCAGTTTATAAGCATGGTTACCATCTAACATCCTGGCCCAAAAATTTACTTTCCAGCCCATTGACCAACCAGTAGACACATCTCCCCTGGTAATAAGGACTTTTTTGGCAGCTTCAAATAATTCAGGATTACGAAAAGGTGAAATCTGTTTGCCAGGATATAAGCCAAAAAGATGAGATATATGTTTGTGAGTGTCTCTTGGTCTGTCAATATCGGTCATCCATTCCTGTAACTGGCCAAAACGGCCTATCTGCATAGGTGGCAGACGATCTCTCATAGTCCTTAACGTATCGTTAAATGATCGATCAATCCCCAGTAATTTACTTGCATTGATAGTATTCGAAAACAGTTCAAAGACAATCTGGTTGTCCATGGTTGTTCCGGCAGTAATGGAAACTTTTCCGGCGATGGAGTCGGACATAAATGCATTTTCCGGCGACATCGAAGGGCATACAACCAGCCATTTATGCTCCGGTTCTTCCTGGAGTGCATCTACAAAGTAGGTAGCTGCTCCTTTCAGTACAGGATATATATCTGCTAAATATTTTTTATCGCCAGTATACAGGTAATGCTCCCACAAATGCTGCGTTAACCATGCCCCTCCTACGGGATATAAACCATAAAAAGCCTTGTCGACCTGTCCCGAAATACGCCATAAATCAGTGTTGTGGTGGACCATCCAACCTCGTGCACCATACATTTTGTAGGCACTTTCCTGCCCTGTTACCGACAAATCCTTTACGAGGCTTATCAATGGATCGGTAAGTTCAGAAAGATTAGTTATTTCTGCCGGCCAATAGTTCATTTCCGTATTGATGTTGACAGTGTATTTGCAATCCCATGGTGGATTCATCTTGTTGTTCCATTTCCCTTGAAGATTCATAGCCTGAGTGCCGGGCTGAGAACCAGATATTAGAAGATATCGGCCAAATTGGAAATAGAGACTCACAAGTTGAGGATCTTTAGCAGAATTGAAATTTTTTATTCTCACATCAGTAGGCTTTTTGGATGCCTCTGTAGTGCCTAAATCAAATGAAACACGATTGAAATAATACTGATATGCATTGATATGTTCTCTAAGTGTTGAATCGTAATTATTTTTTTCAATACCATTTAGAAATGCAGAAGCTTTTTGTGAAGCATTGCCGCTAAGATCGTGATAATTAATAAAATTAGTGGCAATTGAAATAAAGATGATAGCAGTGTTAGCTTTGGAAATATTGATGGATGTGTCAGAAAAAGACAGTTTTCCTCCTTCGCTTAGGGCTTTTGCCTGTGCCTCAAATTGCACCTTTCCTGGTATTCCTTCCATATTCTTGCAAGTGCCGGAAAGTATAAGCTTATGATTTGAAACAGATATGGTATGTATATTCTGTGCTGTTCCGAACGACAGATTGCAAGTAATTGCAGCAGGTTTATCAGCTGTTAGCCTCACTACAATGATCTTGTTGGGAAATGATGCAAATACTTCCCTCTTAAAATGAGTGCCATTTACTTCATAGGAAACTGACGCTGTGGCGTTGGTTAAATCGAGATCACGATAGTAGTTTGAAATATTTTCATGACCTGGAAAATGGATATACAGGCTTCCCACAGGCTGATATTGCATTCCGTTTTGCCTGGAAAACATTTTCTTGTTTGCCAGACGTTGTGCTTCTGCAAATTTTTTTTCCAAGATAAGCTTACGTAACTCCTGTACCACAGGTTTTACATCGGGATTGACATTATTATAAGGACTTCCAGACCAAACGGTTTCTTCATTCAGCTGTAATTGCTCTACTTCAGGATTTCCAAAAATCATAGCTGCCAGTCTTCCATTTCCCACAGGTAAAGCTTCATTCCAGTTGTTGGCAGGTTGTTGATACCACAATTTCAGATTATTTTGGGAAAATCCAATACTAATTGTTGTTAATAAGGCAAATGTTAAGATGATATGTTTCATTCTTTTACTTTTAATTCATGCTGAAAAAACTGATTGCAATTTGGTAAGAAGCAACCCTCTGGAAACCACTTCAGGAGGGTTGCTTCTATATTAATAGGTTTTAAACCTTAATATTTGTAGGAAACTATTTATACCAACGTGGATCGCCGGTTATTCCAGTACCAGCAAATCCAGCGCCAGTTTTAATTGAGAATACACTGCCAGCCGCATTCGTAAACAATTGTGATGCAGGCCCGGCGTAAGTTACAATATCTGTAAAAGGATAGGTCGCATTTATTGGCACCTCAGAGGTAATGTAGCAAGTGCCGAAATTAACATCGGGTGTACCAGCTGTACCAGGCTTGAAACCTGTGGCCTTTAACTGAGTGCCGCCATTTGCTCCTGAAAATATACAGTTTTTAACAGTTGCAGAAGTTGGATAAATACCAGTAAAATCTTTTTCAAGACGAAGAATTTGACTCAATTTTGCGTATTGATTATAGAAAGTGGAATTACTTACCGATATTTTGGCATTTACACGTATATCGGCAAGTTGAGTTGCCAATTTTGTAAAGGTGCAATTGCTGACATTAATTTCGGTAACATGCAGCATGGCATTACTGGAACTTACATTAATAACACCGTATCCACCTATCGAATCAACGAGGCAATTATTTATATTAATCTTATCAATTGTATTATCCGTTGTTGGAGTTGTTAAACGTACCACACAGTTATAATTGAAAAGCTTGCAGCCTTCAAAGCTAATAACTTTAAGCAGCTGGCCAGTTGATATTAATTGGTTGGTAATGCTACCTTCCGCAGATAAACTGATATTTTCAAAGCTAATTCCATCCATTGGACTTGCAATACTGAATTTATTCAAAGTTACAGCAGGCATTGTCCCTGCAACTTTTGGTGTGAAGGTAAGCGAAGCAATACCGGCAGGAACTATAAGCGTTGCAAGGTTATAAGATTGTGCATTGTCAAAAACGAGAGTCAATCTGGTTTTGGGTGTAGGTAATGTATTTAAACTGTCTAATATGTGCGATAAATTATCCGTAGACTTTACTTCATACACATCCGAACCAGCAGTACCTGCAGTTTTAAAGTTGATGGATCCGCGAATTTTATTGCCATTTTTAATTACCGCTGTATAATAATTGCCCAAGCTTAAACCGGTTATCATGGCCTTACTTTCCGAAATTTGAGTGGCAGTTAGAACAGTATCCCCAATGATTGCTCTGCCTGTATTTGCTGTGATAATTAAAGCGGTAACTTTATTTGTTGGCGTCCAGGTTATGGTTGCTTTATCGAACTCCGGTGTTACCCCAGTAAATATGTTTTCAGCAGGTGTGCGAAATGAAAATTGTGAATAGTTTGAGACGAGTGTTGAATCAACTGCTACTGCCCTCATTCTTACGGAATAAAGGGCATTTGCATCTAAATCACTAAATGTAGTTCGATATTCAACTTTATTAACAACAGTAGACGTTGCATAAACACTTAATGTATCAGCTTGAACCCTTTCGGTTCTTACAATTTTATTAAACGTAAGGCTATCGTTACTAAATTCAAAAATGTAATATTTTACTCCAATTACCCTCGTAAATCTGATTTGAACGCCAGTAGCGGTTAAGCCCGATTGTTCAAAAACCAAAGATTTAAACAAACGGTTAGAGGAAGAGTCTACAGGCCAGTCATTAATTTTTTTATCACATGAAACCAATCCTAGTAAGGATATGGTAAGCAGCATCGCTAAATAGTTTAAATTCATTTTTGTTTTCATAATCTTCAATTTTAAAAATTAATAACCATACTGATTCAAAAGAATCCCATTGGATGATACAAGATTATTTTTGTATATGCAAAATGGATGACGGTAATTGCAAATTCCGTTTCCCATCTGGTATAATCCCAGTTTTGCATTAATGGATGCGGTACTATCCATCTGGCTGGTAAGTGAAGAATAGTCATAAGAGGCATTTAGTCCGCTACCCATTAGGAGAGCCTTCACAGCCCAATCTCTCATATTGGTTCCGCTATGTGCATCTGTTGTAATGCCGTTAACTAAAAAGAAATCTTTATCCTTAACTCCGGAAGGACGTGTAACACGTTGGTAAAAATTGATGGAACTTTGATCAATTGCCCAGGTAGAATCTGCCTTTGTTTTATACTTGTAAAAAATAGTATCAGGGAAATCAGTTGGTTGATATATTTTATCGAATATCCTAACTTCACTTTTTCCTGTAAACATCTTACACATGGCTTCTTTGTACGCATCTATTTTATTGCTTAATAGTCCCCAGCGAATTAAATCAAATTTCCGGATGCCTTCTCCACCAAATTCCCATGCGCGTTCGTTTATAATAGCATTGAAAAAATCCGGGTCGTAACTTGATATTTTTGATGGATTACTTTTAAACGCTCTAGCGCGTACCTTTTCCAATGCCATTCTTCCACTGATGTTAGCAGTTGGGTCTACATAATCAGGACCATGTAAAACATTTTGGGTTTCAGCAAACATTAACAAAACATCAGGATATCTCATAATAACCCAGTTAATTCCTGTTGAAACACGTCCGGAAACTGCTGCTTGAAATAAAGATAAATACGAAGCGGACATCCAGTAAATTCTCCATTTACCAAATCGCCAATCAAAGGGATTGGTATTTATTTTTTCTTTGTTATCACTTGAATAATAGACGCTTGTAACCGCTACATCCCGACGGTTGTCGTCACGGTCAAATGAATAATAATAGTAAGCATTTGTTGGTACATAGCTACCTCCCATACCTATTGTTCCATATTTTGTATTGGCGTCAAGCCTCATGCCGATAAGGGTACCCAAATCTCCGGAGTTTTTTAGTCCAAAGGCTACTTCAAAAAGACTTTCATACGAGGAATTAATGGTTAATTGATTTAAGGATTTCCAATAGCTTTCGTAACTATCCGTAATTTTATGTGGATTTAACGCATTTCCAATTATTTCAGCACATGCCTGATTTGCAATTGCATAATAATCTTGCCAATTCTTACACCTTCCGGTAAAATATCCATTCATCTCCGGGATATTTGAATTGCTTTCGCAGGTTGTATTTGGAAACTTATTCCGGTCGCGGATAGACCATCCACCAGCAAATAGGGCCACTCTTGCTGTTAATCCTTTTATAAAACCTTTGGTTACACGTTCAGGAGTGGTAAAAGAAATATTACCAGCTTTACCGCCCAGCCAGGGCACATAATTTTGGGCCTCAAGTAAATCCTTAACAATGTAATTATAAATGGTATCTCTGTCCACTTTATCTATGTAAACATTGCTGAGATCAGCATTTGAAATACCGTGCTTAAAGGGAACATCACCAAAGAATTTAACCAGTTCAAAATACCCTAGTGCACGAAGCGTTAATGCCTCGCCAAGGTGTGCTTTCATTTCAGTACTGTCCTTGGTTTTCAGCATTGGCGAATTGCGTACTCCCTCCACAACATTTGCTGATAATTCAACAACTTTGTATAGTGCCGACCAATCTATTGTTTGATTTTCCTGAGAAGCAAAGAAATTAGCAGGTCCGTAATCGGATGTAGTTTGCATATACGTACCTGGATCGCTGTAAACTTCAATATCAGAACAGTTTTGCCAGTTTACGTCAATTTTATTACTGTAGGCGGCACTTTGTGTAAGCGTAGCATAAGCCCCCATCATTGCAGCTTCGGTAAAAAATAAGGAGTTATATACATTATCCGAAGTTTGTTTAGATGGTGATTGCGTATCGAGAAATTTGTCCTTATTACAGGAAATAAGCAACAATGCTATCATTAAAATAGATAATATCTTTTTCATACATGTTCTAATTAAAAGGTTAAATTGACACCAAATAAGTATTGATGTGCTTTTGGATATGCAGAATAATCAACACCCGGCGTAAGAGATGCGGAACTATTGGTATTTCGAGTGCTTACTTCCGGGTCTTGTCCCGAATAATTGGTCCAACAGTATAAATTATAGGCCGTCACAAATAAACGTAATGCCTGTATTTTTACTTTATTGGTTATTTTTGCAGGTATTGTGTATCCCAATGTTAAAGTATTCAAACGAAGGAAGGACCCATCTTCAACTGCCCATGAATGTAGCAACGAATAATTAAGAATAGGATTCCACATGGTCTTACCCTGATTTAACTCTCTTAAGAGATCAGGATTAGCATCTGCCCCATAGTAAATATTCTTGCCCGTTTCCGGATCAATTGTCGTAAACCGGTTGTCTAACTTCATGTCTGAAATCAGGTTATTATATTTTTTAGATCCCTGAAGCGTACTATATTCCATTTTACCTGCGTTGAGTACTTTATTACCATATGACCAATTAAAGTTTACGTTTAAATCAATACCTTTCCAGCCGGCATTTAGCCCAAAGCCTCCTGTATGTATAGGCAGCGTATTACCAATTACTTGTTGATCATCCAAAGTAATCTTGCCGTCACCGTTCAAATCTTTTAGTTTGAGATGACCAGGTCCATAGTAATTTCCACTCGTAGTGATTAAGGTAGAAATATCCGGGATTGTATTGCCATTGGCATCAGTTTGATTTAATATCCATTTTTTCTGTGAATCATTCCAGGTAAAGTCATCAAACGTATACATGCCATCTGTAACATATCCCAGAATCTGGCCAAGAGGTTTACCTTCTTCCACTTTGAAATCATATACAGTTGATGACCAACCGGAAGAGTAGGTAGCATAGTTACCTTTTGAACTTTTGAATTTGTCTACATTGTTGCGATTATATGCAATATTGAAGTTGGCTGCCAGTCTGAAGTTATGGCTCCTTACCACATCGCCGCTAAGGGTAAGTTCCAAACCTTTATTGGTTGTTTGGCCAACATTTTGAAATTGGTATGTGTATCCCGAATAGGAAGGAATGGGAACTTGTACAATTAAATCCTTGGTTGTATGCTTATAAAGTTCTATAGAACCTCTAATGCGCTCTTTAAAAAAACTGAAATCCAAGCCGAGATTTTGTTCATAAGTTCTTTCCCATGTAAGATCGGAATTACGCAAAGTTGGACTTGGTTTTAAAGCACTTGTAGGGTTTTCATTGATGTAGTATAGGGCTGAAGTTGAAGTTTCAAAACTGTAATCCTGACGCCAATACGGATCTACGCGGCTATTACCAACTGTTCCGAGCGTATAGCGGAGCTTTAAGTCAGATATAATATTCTGATTTTTTAGAAATTTTTCCTCCGAAATTCTCCAGGCTACGGAAGCGGCAGGGAAAAAACCCCGTTTGTGACCAGGTGCAAATGCATACATACCATCTTCACGCGCCGTAAAGGCAAACATATATTTATCAAGCAGGGTATAACCAAGCCTTCCAAAAAATGAAGAATATCGTTTTGGTTCTGCAATTGAGGTATTGGTAGGATTTGCACTTCCGTAGTTCCACATTGCCAGAATCTGATCCGCAGTCATATCTGCCGGATAGAATTTCGATGAAATAGTAGTACTTTTACTATCAGCGTTCCTAGCTTCCTGGCCAACAACAAAGCTTAACTTATGCTTTTCATTATATGTTTTATCAAAGGTAAGGTAATTCTGAATCATCCAGTTAGAATTATCCCAAACAGTCCTGTCAGCAAGTGGCTGACCACCATTGGCACTGGATTCACCTGAACCTTTGGTATATATATCATCTGTTTTGTTTTTTTCAAAACCGTAGGATAACTGAGAGCGAAAAGTTAAGGGAGTTAAAATTTTCCAAGTAACACCGGCATTGTAAACATTATTAAATTGGTATTGTTTTTCATAAGTATTTTTCATATCATCATATGGTTCTCTTAAGGAGCTTTGTGCCTCAGGTGATAAAAAATCTCCTGTAGATTCAAGAATATCATATGAATAACTGGTTAAACTTAAAACAGGAGCATACTGAATACAATCTTTCATTTTCTTTCCGGAAGAAACACCAGCTCCTGTAATGGTTGAATTTGCAAGGCGGACATTAAAATCAACCGAAAGTTTGGGTGATATATTGCCATTTATTTTGAAATTGACGTTGTCCCTTTTAAAACCCGAATTGATTCCAATATAATCCTCATCGTCGTGTGTGTAACTTAAAAGAAAGCTGAGAAAGTCGCCGCCTCCATTGAGACTCAAATTGTAATTTTGCTGTCTACCTGTATTTCCAAATAATTCTTTTTGCCAGTCAATACCGGGTTTGGACTTATAAATGTCTCTGTCCTCCCATGCTCCGTACATACCATAAAAACTGGTACCTGTTACCGACGTACCCGGATCAAGCTCCTTTTGATAGTACACATATTCGTAAGGTGAAAGGACATTAGTAAGATTATAAGTTTTCTTTATTCCCGTAAATTCACTTAGGTTTACAGATATTTTACCTTTCTTTCCGCTTTTGGTGGTAACAATAACAACACCATTTGCGCCCTGTGAACCGTAAATTGCTGTTGATGCTGCATCCTTAAGGACATCGATAGATTGAATGTCATTTGGGGCAATATTTGAAATAGAAGTTACCGGGAAACCGTCAACAATAAGGAGTGGGGTATTATCTTGTGTGATAGAATTACCTCCACGAACTCGAATTAGAATAGTAGCATCAGGAGAACCTTCCGTTGTTGTTATATTAACCCCGGCCATTTTCCCAGTTAATGCTTCAGCAACAGAGGAAACCGGCAAATCTTTCAATGATTTCTCATCAACGGAAGAAACTGCACCAAGAACGTCTCTCTTTTTTACTTTTTGATATCCGATTACTACAACATCATCCAATGACTTAATATCAGGGATAAGTGCAATATTTATTTCCGATTGTCCATTAACTGGTATTTGTTCCGTATTATAACCAACATATGAAACAGTAAGTACAACATTAGACGGAACACTTAATTTGAATTTTCCATGCTCATCTGTAACTGTGCCCTTACTCGTGCCCTGAACCAGTATATTGACACCTGGTATGGGGTCGCCATCTTTAGAGTCGGTAATAGTTCCAGACAATTCAGTATTCTGGGCCATAAGCTGTAAACTGTTAACACACATCAAACAAAGGACTAATAACCATGTCCTTTTTAGCAGTAGTGCTTTCAATTTAAATTTACTTTTTAATTTGTTTAGCATAGTGATTAAATTTAGTATGTGTTTAAAGGTTAGTAAATTATGACGGCACGCCGTCGTGGAAAAAATGTAGCATTGTTTTACTTGATTTTCATACGTAAATAATTTTTTGGTTAAGGTCGTATGGAACTCCATGTTTGCTATTTTCATTGGTGTTTGTG
>CAYZNC010000199.1:0-11505 GCA_964478555.1 uncultured Bacteroidales bacterium
TCGTCAATGTATAATATAGCTTCCAATTGTTCTTTCATAGATGCATGAATATAATAATTATTTAAATTCAGTATATGTTGTTACAGTATTTTTTTTGTCAAAAGTAACCGGTAAAAGTATAGTAAATGCCGAACCTTGTCCCGGCGTGGAATCGACTTCAATAAAACCATGGTGAATTTCAATAATATTGTAGGTGATAGACAATCCCAGGCCTGTCCCCTCTCCGGCTTCTTTAGTTGTAAAGAATGGCTCAAAAATTCTTTTTTTAACGTCATCGGTCATTCCCATACCGGAATCTTTAACGAGAATTTCCACAAATGGTTGGTTTTCTTTTTGGATAAGTTTTGTTTTAATTAATATTTGTCCCTTTCCCTTTATTGCCTGCACCGCATTAATCAGAAGGTTTAACAATACCTGATTTATCTTTCCCGGATAGCATTCAATTTCAGGAATATCACCATAGTCTTTTACAATTTTTATCTTCGCATCAAATTTATTACGAAGGATGATCAGTGTTGAATCAACATTTTTATGAAGGTCAGTAAATTTAAGATCACTTTCGTCAAGCCTTGAAAAAGTTCGCAAGCCTTTTATTATTTCTACGGTTCTATAAATTCCCGATTTAATATCCTGGGTAAGCTGATTGATATCCATAAGAAGATTCGAATAATCAATTTCCTGCTTGTATATACTTATGGCCTGGAGTTTACCGTTGACATTGTCTGCGGTAATCTCCTCATATTTGTTTAATAAATCGAGCAGTTGTTCAAATGCCATTTTAACCCCTTCTATTCCGGAATTAATGAAGTTAATCGGATTATTGATTTCATGTGCGATTCCTGCGGTTAATTGACCAAGGATGATCATTTTTTCAGATTCCACTAACTTGGTTTGTGTGTTTTTAAGTTTGTTCAGGGCATCTTCAACAATGTTCTTTTTAACCTCCAGTTCTTTGTTAAGAATTAGCAGTTGTTCTGTTTGCTCAAACAATTCTTCGGATTGACGCTGAATTTCTTTGTTCTTGTCTAAAATTGCCTGATTCCTTTTCTTGTTAATGACAAAGTTACGGTATATCACAAAAATCAATGCAGATGCCATAAGCACCAAGGCTAACAGTAGGTACAAAAATTTTGCCTGGGTTCTAATCCGCTCTATTTGGGAATTCAATATTTTGCTTTGTTTGTTAAGAGTAGATCTTTGTTTTTCGATGGTTGCCTGCCGTTTTTCAATTTCCGTCTTTTGAGAATTAAGAACCAGACTGTAACTCTCTATTTTTTGCTGTTTTAAATGAATTTTACTATCCCGCTCCGCTAATTGCCTTTCTCTTTTTTCAATTTCTTTTTTTTGATTATCCAATATAATTGACTTGGCATAAAGGTTTTTTTGCTGTTCCTCGCTTTGATTGGTTAAATTAGTCAAATCGTATTTTTGGTTAGCGATTTTGCCGCGAAGCGTTTCAATATCTTTGTAAAGCTTATGCAGCTTAGCGTTCATATTTTGAATCTCATCTTTTTTTTGCGTTAATTCTTTTTCATAAGAAGAAACTTTCCCCTTTTCCGTAATCAGCGATTTCTCTGTTTCGAGATACAACTTACGTACGTCAATTTCACTTCCACCAAGCAGCACGAGCTTAGGAGAAGTCTTTAACCTGGCTTCTTCCATGTTTGGAGAATTGATCTCAAACTGAATTTTGGAATTATCGCTTACCGTAAAATTTACCATAACATATCTGGGATATTCGCAGCGATCTGTTATGAGCAGCGTGTTTCTGCCCTTTATCAGATCCAGTATATCTTTTACAAAAAAGTTGCGATCGTTGGTAATTAACAGAATGTGGGAGAATACAATATCTCCGATTGACTTAAATGTAATAACCTTTATCGCTTTGCCCTTAACCTGAAGGTGTTCCATGCTCTTTAAGGTGTTGATTAAAGCATAATCTTCACCGTAAACAGCTATTTTAAAAGTATCGGTCTTTTCTTCGTTTTCCCACTGAATATATTTAAGAAAATTATAAATATATCCTGTTTTTATTTGGTTGTCAGTTACCTGTTGAGGAAACGCATCAATTAAACAGAACAAAAATATAGCCAGGCCCAATAATCTTAAGCTAGTTTTCCTGTTGGCAGGGTCAAACATATTTCTGTTTTGTTCAAATGTAGAAATTTATATTAAGAAAGCAATTGGCATTCCTTATCAATTTCTTTACAAACATTAAACAAATATAAGTTATCGTCTTCTGTTCTTACTGTTATGCGTAAATAGTCGTTTTGTATGATCCCCGAAATATTAAGATGCGAAACAATAATTCCCCGCCTTTTAAGCCTTTTGTCCAGCTCAGTTGCAGGAAGGAATTTGTTTTTTAGCATGAAAATATTGGTATGAGAAGGTATGAATTTAAAGGACCTGAGTGTTGTAAGGTTGTCAAATAGCAAATCTCTTCTCTTTATTGTATTTTGTTGAGTTTTGTAAATATAATGTTTGTCTTTGAAAGCTATTCGGGCAATGTTGAGCGACAATTGAGTGATAGGGAAGTGATGACGATGTAACAGTAACGCTTCGATTACTTCCTCGTTGGAACAAATAAGATATCCCAGTCGTATGCCAGCAAGTCCCAAGGCCTTTGAAAAAGTACGCAGTACAATCAGATTGGGGTATTTATTGGAGTATTTGGCTATAGAATCGTTAGGTTCTCCTATAAATTCGCGGTATGCCTCATCAACAACTACAAAAGTATTGTACGATTGCGCCAGTTCGATAATTTCAACGAGTTTTTCGTCAGGAATTACTTGTCCCGACGGATTACTCGGATTTGAAAGAAACATTACCTTAGGCCTGAACTTTAATAATAGTTCATTGAGTTTAATATAGGTACTTTCAGTCCATGCAAAGTTCTTACTTTCATCTAACTGAAGAAATACGGGAGAGGCACCCATACGTTCCGAATAACTCTCGAAAAGAAAGAAATCGGGGACAGGCATGAGAAAGGTATCCTTGTACTCGAAGAAAACCCTTGTAATCAAATCGATTATTGAATCAAGTCCTGCGCTAATTACGATATTTTGTCGCGGAACTTTAAACGTAGCACCAAGTCTTTCGCGGAGACTCAGGTGAGTGATATCAGGATATTTATGTAATTTTGAAAACAACACTTCATTTTTGTGAAGATTTTCAAGAAAAGAGTTAACCTTTGGAGAAAATCCATCGATATTCTCTCCCAGATCGAACCTGTAAATCTTTTTCAGGTTGTTCTTCTTTTTCATTCTTAATACTTCTGCTTCAAGAGATTTACTTTTGTTTACATAACCTTTTACTTTTTCAAGCAAGGCATTACGGGTAACCAGGTTAAATGATTTAATTGTTTTAACGAACATGATGGGATGGGGTTTAGTTATAAGTAATTTCTTTTTCCATTAAATAGTAATTTTCTCTTTTGTCGTCCGCATTCTCAAAAAACATGCCAGCAATAAAATATGTTCCGTTGTTGATGCAGAAAGCGCAGGTAGGGTGATTGTAGAAATCTGGTCTCTATCAGGGAGGTGCCATCTTTCTTTTTGAAGTTTGGCTAATCCTTCAAATTGTCCAAAAGAATCAAATTCTTACTTATTTGTTTAGAGGCTTTATAATCAGGAAGCCAATTATATGTTTTATTCAGATGTTGCAGTGTAGCATCGAGAAGCAGTGCTCGTCCACCATGTTGTCTTACATCTGCTAAAGGCAATGTTGTTATTTTATTAATCTCCGCTATATTTTTTTGTCCTCTTGTAGCTATAGCTGCTACTTTATATCGGTTTCCTTCCGGAAGGTAAAGACTTTCTATAAGATCTATTTCGCGCAACAGGTTGCACATCCTGAAAACAGGAGACTCACCAAAAGCAGCGTGATATGCTCGCTCGGCGTCATGAACCATGACAATAGCATGCGGATTACTTGCATGAAGTAAAGAAAGCACGCTTGAGCAGGCATAATGCATTAAGCTACCTTGCCCTTCAAGAAAAATGAGCTCATGCCCTTTTTTGTCTATGTCAACAATGAGTTGTTCGACAGCACTTGCTGCAAAATTGGTTGGAATTGCATCAAAGATAATTCCACCTTCGCAACCTATCATAAGACCTGTTTGACCAGTAGCTGCAAATGCCGCTTTAATTCCCCGTTCTTTTGCTTCCTGAGTTAATTCGTATGCGGCAGTTCGTTTACCTAGGCCACAATCCGTTCCGGTTACATAGACCACTTTTGCTTTTATATTCAGTATGCTTCCATCGGGCATTTTCCAGTTTTTCTTAACATTCCGAAGATCTATAAGGCGTTTCCCATGTTTTGCCGCTAATTCAACAAGTTCAGGAAAATCGTTCAGGAAAATAAATGACGAATTGATGACATCCAGCCCATGGCTAATGCATCGCTTTATTTCGTGCATATTGGTATCGGAAGGATCCCCAATCAGAATTACAACTAAAGGTTTATGGACCAATGCCTGGTCAATTTCGCTATAGATGGGAACTTTTTTTGTTACTCCCGGACAAATTTTACTGGTATCCTCACCGGCTTTACTTCTATCGATCAAGGCTACTGTGTTAAAGACTTTGCTGTGCATCAAAATACCATGCACCGTTTTCCCTAACACTTCACCCACGTATCCATGAGCAAGGATGATTGCATCTGTGTTGTCATAAATTTCCTGAGGTAATATCATTGGGCCTTAAGTAAATAAAATGATTTTTTTATTTGGTTATCTTCAAAGGTGAGGCAGTCATTAACAATATATTTCCGGCAGTTGATGTAATGTATGAAAATATCTTTTGTGCATTGTCTCCAATATATTGCGCTTGCACTATCTTCTTTTTCCATATGACCAAAATCGTTTGGAATTTCAACCAAAACGCCAGGGGCATCGGGCATGACATCTTTTGTAGCCCTGGGATACTTTGCCATTAAATCCCCGGAATTATTTCTATTCTTATCATGGGTAGAAAAGGAATTTAAATCCCATTTGAACAAAAGCTTATCAGTTGATGTGGCTCTGTCACGAGTATCCTGCAGGTAATAAACCGATTCCTGATATTTAATTCCTGTAAAGCCAAGATGATTAATATATAAATGGGCTAACTTTTTTTCCAGTGGTTCAAATACTCCGTACAAGTAGTTAATGTTTTCTTTGAGCGCAAATTCCCTGAGTTTCAAAATTAAATTTAGTCCATAACCTAAGCTTTGGTATTGCGGTTTTACACCTATCATGGCTCCATACATCGATCTTTCCTGAAAGGTTGCCATCGCTATAGAAAAACCAACCAGTTCCTGGTTTTGTTCACTTTCAATAAACGCGCCTAACAGGATACCCATGGGTGGGTTTTTACGGGCAATCAACTGTAAAATAAGAGGGGAAAGAATATCAACATCCGATAAGTTAAAAAGGTTCCGCTGCATCTCAATGCACTGGCTAAAATCATCCTCGGAAACCAATTCTCTGTAATCAATTTTCACAGCACCTTTTAATGATTAAGAGTCTCTATACGCAGAAATTTTATTTTAGTTCCGATAATTTATATTTATCTTACTTTTTATAGCAATTTCGAGGCGCCAGACAACAAGAATAAACCATAGCTCATGTAAAGACAAGGTTTGTTTAGCATTGCTCAGCATCTCATTGTCGAAATACTCTTTTATTAATTCGCAACTCAAAATTGCCTGATGGTTAATTCTAAATATCGACAAAAGTTGATCAAACTTCGCTTGCGAGCGCGAAGAAGGAAAAGCCTGCTTGGGCCTGTTTGTAATCGAACCGGGTAGATAGGAAGATGCCACATTTCTTAATAGTATTTTACCGGTTCTGGTCGCTGAGTGATAATGATTATGAAAGGGGATTCCAAAGGCAAATTCAACAATTCTATAATCCAGGAATGGTAACCGGCTTTCTACACTGCATCTCATACTTAAAAAGTCTTCCATTTGCAGGATTCTGGCTAGTTGTGTTTTAGTGAGAAAACGATGAACCTTTTCATCGGGGTTCCCTGGTAAAGCCTTATAGCATTCAAACACCTGCCTGTAAACTTTCGAAGCCTCATTTTTAATGTTAGGGTGAAGGATAGCGGGTTTGACGATGGTCCTTGCCGGAAACATATTTTCTATGATTTCGGTATCCGCTTTTTGAACGTCAAAAACAGTTTTGTAAAAAGGTTCCAGACCAATGTATCCGCACATTATTTCGTCCGCTCCCTGTCCGTTAAGTACCACTTTTAGTCCTAAATTCTTCACACATTCGTAGTTTTTATAAATCGATATCATACGGTCGTCGTCCGAAATACTTGCCAAATCAATGATGCTATCGATTGTTTCTATGGTAATGTCGCTACTTGTGATGGGGATTATTTTATGATTGATTTTGTGGTTGATATGTTTTATAAATGCTTTACTATAGAATAAATCCAAATCTTCCGAATTGGAGTAGGGATCGCTACCCCCATCCGAGTATGCAATTGTAATACTTGTTAATACTTCCTTAGCTTGTTTGCACGCAAACAGGTTAATGAGAGAGGAATCAATACCTCCACTCAAAAATGCAGACACAGGAACATCGCTTATCATTCTTAATCGAATGCTGTCGTTAAATAAATCTTCTAAGGTACTTATCAGTTTTTTTTTGTCCGTCTCAATGTTTAATTTTTGTTCAGGAATATCCCAGTATTTGGTGTGCTTCAAATCTCCGTTCGGATACAGGTACATATAATGCCCCGGAGCTATCGATTTAACATTCTTAATTAACGTGCGGGTAGCATCTGTTTCAAGAAAAGAAGTGGCAAATAACTGGTGAGTAAACGATTCGTGATCAATTTTTGCATCGACGTAACCTGACAATAACAAGGGTTGAATTTCAGACCCAAAGATAAAAATATGATTGTCTGAATAATAATAGAATGGCTTTTTGCCAAGCCGGTCCTTTGCACAAAAAAGATGTTTATTTTTTTCGTCCCAAACAGCAAAAGCAAACATCCCATTAAATTTATTCAGTGCCTCAGCTCCCCATTCCTGGTAGCTTCTGAGAACAACCTCAGTATCAGTTTCGGAAGTAAAGGAATAGCCAAGGCTTTGAAGTGTGTTTCGAATTTCGAGGTAATTATAAATTTCGCCGTTAAAGGTAATGGTTAAATGATCTCTTGTCATGGGCTGACAGCCTTTATTGCTGATATCCAGAATACTCAGACGCCGGTGTCCAAGAATAATATTATCTTTGCAGTAAACACCTGACCCGTCAGGGCCCCTGTGTTTTATGGAGTCCAACATGGAGTTGAACCTGTTTTTTAAATCTTCCGGAACAAATTTTGAACCTGGGAGTATCGCTCCTAGAATTCCACACCCACTGAAAATAGTTAATTTACCCATCCCAGGTTACCGCATTTATTTAATGGCATAGGTTACATATACTATAAACTGCCGTCCGGGTTGAGGAGGTTGTTGCAAATGTTCATTGTCCTGAGAATAATATTTTGTATCCAACAGGTTATAAATTGAGCCGGAAAATGTAAAATTTTTAATCAGGTCTTTTATTTGGAAGGTAAAGTTAAAAACAGCAAAATTTCCAATTTTATCTTGTACATCAACTAGTTCTCCAGTAGGTGGAACAGGCGCTTTAAATTTCTCCATTTTGCTCCTGTAAAACATGTTTAAATTGCAGTTGTAGTTTTTCAGGAATGCATAGTTTAATCCGAAATTTATTTTGTGTGGAGCTACATCGGCATGATCAAATACACTGTCCTTATTATTGATAGTTTGGGTATTTTCGGATTGGGTAAATGAATAATTAAAGTAGGTATAAATGCGCTTGCTCAAAACTATTTTATTTTCAAATTCAACTCCCATAGAATTGTTTTTACCCATATTATAATAAGTATTTGCAGGGTCAATAGAAGTTATGGTTGCAGCATAAATCATGTCCGTGAGTTTGTTTTTATAAAAACTCAAGGTATTCGTCATTTTATTTAGCTGGTGGGTAAATGATAATTCAAACGTATTTATGATTTCCGGCTTTAGATCTTTATTTCCAAAAGCAAAACCTAAAGTTTGGTATTGTTCGCTGGGACTGGGGGCCCGATAAGCTCTGCCGTACAATAATTTAACATAGGTTTGTTTGAGCGGGGTCCAAACAATTCCAGCCCTTGGATTAAAAACACTCCCTATTTGGCTGTCAATATCATATCGGGCTCCCAGTGTAAGACATAATGCTTTAGTGACATACCAGATGTCTTGCATAAAAAAACCCAGGTTATTGTATTCATGTCCGTTTTTGTCAAACCATCCGGGTTCCCATAAGACTTCATTGTTTCTGTTTATTCCGGAAATTGCTGCAGACTCGGCAAAATTATAATTCGTAGTAATAGTAACATCTTTAGCACCATGGATATCCGCTTGAATACCAAACAGTAAGTCATTTTCCGAACTTATTTTGTAATTCAGTTCGGTTTCAACGCCGTAAAGGTACTCCTTAAATACCGGCTTATAGTAAACTCCCTCGGGATATATGGGTACTATTCCCGGCTTTAATTGCTCTATGTCTTCGATGTATTTTTCGTTATGGTAATAGGTTTTTGCATTAAACGAAAGTTTGGGATTTATGTTGGACCCAAACGATAATGAAACATTACCGGTTTTCTTAAGCAATAAAATATCCATCATTCCAGCGCCACCCTTAAGGTCCATATAAGTTCCAGATAGCATAAATTTTCCTAACCCAATAGTCGTACTTGTAGTAAAGCCATTACGATATATATTCCATAATACGGTGTCTCCAAATCCATTATCAAATTTCGCGCTGGTATTATCTGTATATAACCTCCGGAAAGAAACGGATGCATTAAGTTTTTTCTTTTTATAACCGTAATAAGCGGAAAACATTTTGGTATTAAAAGTTCCACCGGTAAGTTTCACAAACGATTTGTCGGTGTTTTTGGCATTTTTAGTGATGATGTTCATGACTCCGCTAAAAGCATTTCGTCCGTATAGTGCCGATCCTGGTCCACGAATGATTTCAATTCTTTCAATCATATCGATATTAATGTCATATCCCATACCTATGGAATTGCCATAAAATATATAGTTAAATGGCACTCCATCAATCATCATTAATAACTTTGAAGAAGCCCTGGAATCTTTTACACCCCTTATACCCAGGCCATAATATCCTGCATAACGTTTCATAATTTCAAATCCGGGAATGGTTTGTAAAACATCTTCAAGTTCTCTGGCCCCCATATTTTTAATTTCTTCGGAGGTAATCACAGAAACAACACCGGGTGTTTCATTAATAGATTTATCTGATTTGGTAGCAATGTTAACCTTGGTATTCATTAACTCATCAAGGTCCATTGAAAAAATTTTTGACATGGACGTGTCAGCGGTTTGCGCCCAACTTACTGAGAAAGATACATACACTGAAAATATCAGCAATAGGAGAAATCGTATCTTTGAAGATATCATAGTGTTTATTTGGGGTCGAATAATAGTATGAGTTAAATTAAAGAAAAAAAAATGAAAAATCAAAGGGTTAATGCTGTAATTACCATTAAACCCTTCATTGATGAAATTAACTGAAACGACTATTAGTCCTATTTTCCTTAGTGTGTCAAAACTTTATATTGGAAGAGGCTGTCTAAAAGAGAAAGAACCTTTTTAGACAGCCTCTTAAAAATACTTATTCCAAAGTTTATTGTTTTGTTATTACACCTCCAATAATTTCTTTATCGACTATAAATGTATAATAGTATAGGCCAGCAGGAACAGGTTTCCCCTGTATATCCATACCATCCCAGATAATGCTATGTTTGCCGTTTTGTCCATCGCAATTTGTGAATATTGCTACTTCCCGGCCATATGCATTGCTTATTTTCAGCATAACCCTGGCATTAGTATATAGCTCATAGCTGAAGGTAACCGAATTTTTAAAAGGAACAGGATAGCAAGTGATTTCAATTTTTGGTTTTGAGAGCTGCGGTTTATAGTTTTTATATGCTCTGTATAAATCAACCATTATGCTCTCAGCCAAAACACCCGCATTATTTTCCATAACAGCAATACTAATTTTATCGTCGGGGAAATAGTTTACATAGGAATTATATAAAATATTGCCATAATGACCATATGTTATTTGTCCGTCAACATTCTCCAACATGGTACCCAAACCATAATTTGGATTAAAGTCTGATGGTTCAAGCATTTTCTGCATTGATGAGCGTTTGATAACTTTCCTGCCATATAAGGCTTTTGACCATTTTGTAAGATCGGATGGTGTTGTAATGATACCACCTGCTGACCATGCACAGCTGAACAACGATGGGCCTACCAATGGGAAATAATCCATATCACCAGCGAAAACATGGGAAAGTTCACCTTCATATGCTTCATCAGGATAAAAAAAGGTGGACTTTAATTTTAGTGGTTTAAAGAACCGGTCATTTAATTCAGTCAAAACAGCATTACCGGTAACTTTCTGAATGATGCAACCCAAAATAACATAATCGGTATTTGAATAAAACCAATTGGTGCCATGCACAAAATTTGGCTTTGAAACATAGGTAAAAATTTCTTCCGAAGTCCAAATCTTAGCAGGATCGCTAAAAACGGTTGGAAAAAAAGTTGTACTGTCCGTATAATTAAATACGCCACTGGTGTGGTTTAGAAGCTCTTTAACCAAAATATTCCTGTCGATGTTCTTGTGATCAGGAAAATATTTGAAAATAGGGTCATTGATCGACAATTTGTGTTCTTCGCCTAATTGCAGGATGGTTGCTGCAATAAAATTTTTAGTAATACTTCCTGCGCCAAATAACATTTTTGGAGTAATTGCTACATTGTCATAAGAGTAGCCGCTAACTAAAGTAAGGATTTTCTCATCAGGCAGGTTTATTGCCGCAGATACCCCTTTAATACCTAAGCTTGTTGCAGATGAATCCAAAGTTTGTTGCAGTTTTTGCCGAAGTGCTGCTGGCACATAACAGTCTTCCTGAGCATAGCAGAGAAACGAAATAAGGAGAAATAAAGAAACAAAATGCCCCCGCACAATAAATTTAGTGTTCATACTTTTAGATTTAATGGTTAGTAAATGACTATTAATTAATATATCAGTTTGGATACTTATTTTATACGCATAAAAGATTAGATGGATTAAATATTTAAGTTAAGGTTTTTTCTGATAATTTTTGTTCATCTATTAATGACAAAATCGTAAAAAGGTAACCCCGAAAAATGTATGTTCTTTAACATAACTTTATAACTTCAACCTATTGATAGGGCGCAGTGATCCCTTGTTACTTCTTTCTTCGCCTAGGTTAAATAAAAAAGAGAGTCCCATTTCTACTGGATACTCTCCTACTGTGACTCCCACGGGATTAGTTCGCTTATGTTCTTTTTGTTTTGGTGCTCATGATCCCGTTATGTCTCGTTCTGCTATCTTCCTTAAATATAAAAAGAGAGTCCCATTTCTACTGGATACTCTCCTACTGTGACTCCCACGGGATT
>CAYZNC010000200.1:0-11495 GCA_964478555.1 uncultured Bacteroidales bacterium
AATCGTGTTTCTGTATTTCATATTCGTAATGTGGATAGCTCTTTCCATTGATGTTTAAGACAATCTTGTGTATTTTTTTTGCCCCAATTTTAAGAATTGCTTTTTGCGATCTGATATTTGTTTCTCCAATGTGAAAAACCACCGTGTCAACAAATTGAAAAGCATAATCGAGCATTAAATTTTTCAGTGATTTATTGTAGATTCCTCCCCAGAATTTCCTGGCTAAAAAAGTATATCCAATGGCAAGTCTCGAAAGTTCCGGTTGGAAATCGTAAAACCGTGTACTTCCCATTAACTCGCCGGTTATTTTATCAAAAATTGTAAACGAACTTTTAGAGGCCATTGCGCTATCGAAAAATAATTGAAAAACTTCTTTTTTATATCGGTCTTTGATTGGGTGTTGTTCCCAAATCAGAGGGTCTGAGGATACTTCAAAAAGGCTGTCAAAATCTCTTTCGCTTAAGGGTCTGAGTTCGATCAGGTCATTCTCTAATTTTTCAGGTTGAAGATCAAATATGGCTGTTGTCATTGGGTTTCAAATTATAATTGGGCTGATGAATGGATGCCAATGGCAAAAAGAAGGTTCAATGCCTAATGTACATCATTTTCTGACATAAATTCTGAAATAGCGGTGCCTTTAAATTTTGAACCCGGATAGACCTCTATGATCTCGAAAATTAATTTATCACCGGTTTTTATTTCATACGGCCCGTTCATTGATTTTCCTGCTTGTTTAAACTCGAAAAAAATCCCTATATCAAAAAACTGAAAATGCCATGTATCTATTAACTCTACAATACAAAAAGGATGATTGTTATAATAAACTTTTAATCTTTTTACCCTGGAATATTCTTTCCATGAAGTTAGTGACTTACAATATCCGTTAAATAGATTAATTGATCCAAAGAATACATATTCATCCTCAGGTAAATTAAACGTAAACCAAAATTTTTCACCAACTCCATATTCCGAAGAACCTACCATCCATGCAGTATTTAAATCGTTATCCATCAGATTTCTGACTGAATATAAATAGGATTTCTGATTGGTAAGATCGGAAGATGCAAAAGGCTCTCCAATGGGCTTTGTCCATTTCTTCAAAGACTCATTTGTTTTATATTTTTCAATATTATCTTCATAAAGATCACTACCTTTTTCAATTTGCTTTGCCTTTATGATGACCAGATTTTGTGAAAATAACTGAGAAACGGTGAAGACAAAAGGGATAAGCATAAATGTCTTCTTCATATTTTTGTTTTTAGTTTTGTCTAAACTAATTAACAATAATGATAAGCAAATAGTTTACCCTGGCATTTAAGAAATGTGGAATTAAAATAATTGAATAAAACCAGAAGTGACATTTCAATAATACTGTTGGTTAGTAAATACCTGCAAGTTATATCTCAGGTATGAATACCTATTTTGGCATTTTGCTCATGTCCATGTAAACGACATTCCAGCTATGGCCGTCGAGGTCGGTAAATACACAGCCATACATCCAACCTTCCATTGCATAAGGTTTGTGGTTGGTTTTACCTCCGGCAGCTACAGCTTTGTTAGCTATTTCATCAACTTCAGCCTTACTTTCCGCATCAAATGATAGCAAAACTTCGGTTCCCTCTTTGGTATCAGCAATTTTATCGTTTATAAAACCTTTGAATACCGATTCTTCGAAAAGCATTACTACAACGTCCTTACTTCCCATGCTTAAAGGCGCTGAAGTATCTGTATTTCCAGGACCCGGATGAAACGAAAATCCCAGTTCAGTAAAAAACGCTTTCGATTTTTTGAGGTCCTTTACAGGCAGACTAAGCCAAAATTCTTTTACCATCTTATTATATTTAACATTATCCTACTCTTTTCAGGATTTTCGGTAACTCCTGTAAACTTATTTTAATGGTTTGTCTCCATACTTTAAATGAGGAAGTTTTTGTTTGTAATTCAACCAATAATTATCCAATTTGTTAAATCTTTACTCCCATAACTTGCAAAAAATTCCCAGCCAACCGGAAACTTTCAAATACTTTGATTGTAATTACTCGGCAACTCACCGTTCCTTGAGCGTAGCCGAAAGGAGTACCGAGTTATCATCTAAATGTGGTTTCTACTCCGCTCAACCAACGCCTCGATTAATCAGTAGATTAATTCATTGGTTTATTTAATCATTTATTAATATTTAGTTAACAAATGATTTACATAGACTGCTTATCTTTACTGCAAAGATTATATTTCTCATTTGCAAAAACCTGGAATGCTAATCTCGAACAAAGGTTGAAACCCGGAGTTATGGAATGGTTAGTTGAGGATTACAGCAAATGGTTTATTTAGCTATCCCGTTATGGATGGCTTTTTTTTTAACAAAAAAACGACTCGGATTCAGTCGTCGTCTTCATCCTTTGTAGACCTGAAAAAGGCGGAATGCTTTGGAGGAGGGCAAATGCTTTGTTCTCCTTTTACGGCTACCCAGATAACTTCGTTCAGTTGGGCTTCCGGTGCCCTATCCTCCAAACTGAAATCAAATTGTTCGCTTTTTAGCGACCATTTGTTTACCACATTATTCTTTTGATTCAAATCAACCAAACACGGTTTCGACTGAAATGACGGATGGTTTGGGGAATCGGTAAAACATCTCCACAAGGGGTTAGCAGCAGCATCATATTGACTCATTGGAGGAATATCAAGGATCATCTCAATTGTTCGAAGCACTGACGACGTGGAGTACATCGTGTGGTCGACAAAACCTTGTTTAACAAACCCACCTGCCACATAAGCTGTACTTCGGTGGGCATCTACATGGTCAGGACCATCCTGTGCGTCATCTTCAACAATGAATACGGCACTTTCGTTCCAAATTGAACTATGGCTTAAATAATCAACAAACAGGCCAACGGCAAGGTCATTATCAGCAACAGCTGCAAATGGAGTTGGTCTGCCTCTTTTCAATCCTTCCGTATGATCATTAATAAAACGCAATGTGTTCAATCGCGGCAAGCTACCAACTAACAGTAACGAATCAAAATCCCGCTTCCATTGAGAGAACCTGGTGGTATCACGTATTTTTTGATTCCAGCCAGTAAAATAACGGCAATAATGGTCCTGGAGAACCGGGATGTTAGGTTTGTAATTGGTGGCAAATTCGCCGTATGTGCGATAAGTAACTCCGGCTCTTTTGCAATAATCCCATAGAAACCCATTTTTATTGTTGGCAATGGATCTAAAACCTTCTGAGTCGTAGCTTCCTCCACGGTGCCCGTAACTCGTTGGCCATGTCTTTTCAAGAAAATCCGTTGCATAAGCTCCCATAGTCCAGTTGTGTCCATCGGCGCTTACTTCTCCATCTACATAAAAATTGTCAAGCAATGCAAATTCGTGTGCTAACGCATGCTGGTTAGGGGTAATTTTTTTCCCAAACAACACAAGGCTGGTATCCCCGTTGCCTTCAGACATATCGCCTAAAATCTGGTCATAAGTTCGATTTTCTTTGATAACATAAAAAACATATTTGATCGGAGACGGATCGCCTAGTTTAAAAGGAATAGGATTCCCTTCTTTGCCTTCGGTGTTAATTTCCTTTTCCTTACGATAAGGTGTATTGTTATAAACAGCCTGAGAATAGATAGCCAGCTGTTGATCGTCAGGTACACTAATAATGCTGAGTTGCCCTCTAAACAATCTGGCTATATATTGCAGGGCTGGTCGTTTATTGTTAATTATACCCATCTGATAGGCAATGCTGTCATCAAATGGATTGGGTCCATATGGATTTGCCATGGAGGAAAATCCTTTGCCGTTGGATACATAAATTTTGCCGCCAATCACGCGCACACAGGTAGGGTACCATCCCGTTGGTATAAATCCTTTGCTTTTGCTAGCTCCAGGCTGGCTGATATCAAAGACTGCAAGGCAGTTGTTATCGGCATTGGCAACATAAAGCGTTTTATCATCTTTACTCAGTGCTACACTGTTGGCTGTGGAACCAGCAGGGGAATTGGGATAAAGGGCAGTATTCAGGGTTTCTATGACTTTCTGTTTTTCAAGATCTATAACCGAGACAGCATTATCATTTGCATTTGCAACAAAAAGAAAGTGCCCATCCTTGCTCATGCAGATATCGTTGGGATTACTTCCAACTTCAATGGGCTTTAAAAGCTGCTGTTTTTCGGTATCAAATACTTCGATCTTACTGCAGCCCCAACATGAAATGTAAAGGGTTTTTCTGTCTGGTGCTAACAAGCAGGTATAAGCTTCTGCCCCAAGTTCCAGCCGCTTACTAATCGTTCTGGTTTTCAGATCTACAACATAAAGTGAATTATTATCCTTGGTAACAACATACAGCACCTGCTTTTTGCTATCCACCACTATTCCCGCGATAGATATCTTTATAGGCCAAGGCTTCCCGATAACTATGGTGTCTTTTGGCACAAGGCGATGATTTCTAATTGCAAATCTCACAATCCAATTATCATTACCACCCGATGCAAACAATGACTTGTCATCCTCTGAAAATACCAGTCCCAACCATGCTTTCTTCATAATTATGGTGTCCTGTACCTTTTGCTTTTTGACATTGATTAATTCGACAGTTTGATCACTTTCTCCGTTATTAGTGACTGCAAGGAATTTACCGGAATGAGAAACTGCTATATTCAAAGGTAAATCACCTAACAGCAGACGCTCGCCAACAGGGGTAAGCTTCCATCCATTAGGTAATGAAATACGATGCGATTCAATTTCAGTTAGGGATTGACTATTCAGTTTCTGAATAAAAGAAAAAATAAAAATAATCAGAAGAATTTTTAGCATGGAGGGGCTATCCTGAAGTTTCATAATGGGTCACTTAATGAATATTGCGCCCCAAGGTATGAAATCAAAAATAAAAGAATCTTAAAGAGAAATTATATTTTCATTAAGATTTTGGGGTATTTACCTCTCTTTATCAATACATCTTATTCCCCAGCGCAATATTTAACTTATACCCATTTAAGATGTATTCTATTCTTGATTGTAAGAGAAATAAACGACTTTGGGTTACTGATGCTTCTACATCCAATAACTCGAAATTAATAATTGTGCCTGCCTTGTATTTAATATTAGCAAGTTCAAAAGCCGCTTCTGCTTGTGATAATTGTAGCTCATAATTTGTTATCTTTTTTTTGGAAGCAGCAAAGTTAGCTTCGTTATCAATCACTTCGGCTGAAACATTCCGTCGTGTCATTTCGGTTTCAAAAGTCGAATTATTAATGAAAGACTGTGTTTGTAACAAATTATTTTTAACCCTGTTGCCATTCAGAATAGGAACTTTTAACCCTAAACCTACCGAATAATTAGCTTTAGCTACGTTTAAGTCAGGAATGTAACCATTTTTCCAACCTCCCGAAGCAAAAACATTGAGTTCAGGATTGTTTTGTGCTTTTACCATCAAATGTTGTAATCCGGCTGCATTTTCCCTTTCTTTAGCCATCGTCATTTCAATTCTGTGATTTAAGGCATAACTAACAAGCGAATCATTAGCCACCTGAGGCTGTGTAACGGATAAATCCAGCTTAACGTTTATATTCGCGTCTCCGGGTGCTCCCATCAGAGAATTAAGATTTGATCGTAATATTTTTTGCGAGGTGAGCAAATCGATTTTTTGGCTTTCGCTATTGGAGACTCTCACCTTGGTTACAAGAAGATCATAATCGGTGGCTGATCCTGTTGCTTTTTGCTTTTCAATAAATTCAAGAAGATCGTTTAAGGTTTTAAGTTGTACATCCTTAATGTGAATAGCTTCCTGCAACAATACCAATGAATAAAAGGTATTCACACAGGCTGAAGTGAGCCGCTGCTTAACCATATCAATGTTTTGTGTAGTAAGTGTTTTGCCTTCTTTTGCATAGTTGACCCCTCTGGCTGTCTTACCAAAGTCGTAGAGTGTTTGCTCATAATTTAGCGAAGCCGTGTAATTATCGTTTGGATATAGCTGAAAGGAACCCATTTGCGGAATATCAAAAGTCGCTGTTGGTCCAATTCTTACATATGAGGCAGAAAAGTTAACATTAGGGAGGTACCCTGATTTGGCTAAACCTATTTTCGCATCAGCGGCATTAATAGCTTCCTCAGCTTCTTTAACGTAAGGATGACTTTGCATTACTCTTTGCAAAACTAGCGAAAGTGATAAAGAATCATTGGATGATATAATCTGTGATTTTTCAACCGATTGTCCGCGGGCTTGAAAATTTAAAGTTGAAAGCCCGAAATAAAGGCAGGTGGCGAAAAAATATAATTTCATCCGTAAAACTTGTCCGACTACTGGCGGATAATTTGTTTTAAAAAAGCCGGACGCAGCTCGCATGTGATTATTTTCAGACAAGTTTAGTTCGCTGCGCTCATGAGAACGCTTACGCTTAGTTGCATTTGTAAAACATGCTCGGTTCATATGGATAAATTTAAGATTCAGATAAAATCGTTGGTTGTGAAGTTGATTCAGTTAATACAGGGTCAGGGAGAGGCTTTCCCCGTTTTTTCTTTTTATTATGAAGCCAGAAAACCGGCACTCCTCCTAAAAGAGAAATGATGGCCGCCAGGAAAAAATCATCATCAACACCCTGAATAAAGCCTTCTTTAGCAAGTTGTGACTGGATAAGTCCTTGACTTTGTCTGTTTGATGTAGTAATGGTGCTACCACCTTCATGCTGAAAATAAAAACTGATAGGGGCTGATACTGACTTGTAAGCTGGAGATTCTTTATCTACAAATGCACTAAATGTTTGTGTGTGGTAATTTACCCGGGTTGTAAGCAGTGTAGCTAATAATGCAACTCCAAAACTACCCCCTAATTGCCTTATCACATTCATAATACCCGATGCCTGAGCCATTTTTTCACGGGGTATTTCTACCAATGCCAAAGCACTGATGGGAGTGAAGATAAGCCCCATGGCAACGCCTCTTAAGTAAAGTGAAACCATGATAAAGTGGTGCTCGGTTAGGTAGGATAGCCGCGAATTCAATAAAAAACTCATCGCTAACAGAATAATTCCAACAAGAATTGGAATCTTAGGATTAGCTTTATCGCCGAATAAGCCCGCAATGGGTGACAAAATACCCTGGATAATACCTACCGGCAGAAATACTGCGCCCGCCATGATAGCTGTATAGCCCAAAGAATTCTGCAAATATAACGGTAACAAAAACGTACTCCCAAACATACCTACACTAAAAATAAACATGATAACATTGCTGATTGCAAAATTATGATTGGTGAGCAGACGTAAATCGATGAGCGGTTCCTCTACTAAAAATTCCGCCGTAAGAAATATGGCAAGAGCTATGGCTGAAATTGCAAAACATGCTAATACATATGGAGCATGCCATCCTGACGAGTTTGTTGCAGCATTACCCTCTGTTAATGCAAAAAGAACAAGGGGTAAAAAAACAATGATAGAGAAAAAGCCAACATAGTCAAATTTTCGAATCTTTGGATTTTTATATTCCTGCTGAATAATAATGGTTGCAGCCATACCTAAAATTCCGATAGGCACATTTACATCAAAAATTAGCTGCCAGGTAAAATTATCAACCAAAAAGCCTCCGATCAGGGGTCCGAAGGAAACTGAAGCGGCGGCTGCAATAGCCCAGAAACCGAGTGCAATTCCTCTTTGCTCAGGTGGAAATTCGCGTGAAATAATAGCCATACCCAAAGGCATTAAACAACCTGCTCCTAAGCCCTGGATTACGCGGGAAATAATCAGTGTATTTTCGTTACCTGAAACGCCGCATAGGAAGGATCCAAAGGTAAAAAGCATCAACCCCAAAAAATACAGTCGTTTGTATCCAAAGCGATCGGCCAACCAGCTTGAAGTAGGCAGGGCTACGGCTAATGCTAGCATATAGGCGGTAAGGACCCATTCAATTTTATCGATGCCTACACCAAAAGATGCCATAATTTTAGGTAAACCCACATTGACGATAGTGGAATCCAACACTGCCATAAATGTACCAACCATAATGTTTGCCAGCAACCACCACTTATAACTTTCATGATTAGGGTGGTAGGCCGAATCGCGATTGCGAATTGCCCTCCGTATACGATGAGATGGTGTTATTTTACGCATGCCATCTATTTAATAATCTGTACAACCGCAGACATTCCTGATATTAATTTCACTTTAGACTGATTACCAGTGGCTTCAATATGATCAATAGAAATCTTTACAGGTACACGTTGGGTAATCTTTGTAAAATTACCCGATGCATTGCTGGGAGGAATTAATGAAAACTGAGAAGCCGTGTTGGATCCGAGGAGAAATATTTTCCCGGAAAAATTTATCCCCGGAAAAGCATCGACCGTGAAGTTTGCTTTTTGATTAATATACATCTCTGAAAGTCTGGTTTCTTCGATATATATGACAACCCAAAGATTGCGATCGTTGGTTAATGCAACGATCGATTGACCTGGCTGAGCGATCTCGCCAGGCAGTAAATATCTTTTAGACACAACACCATCAAATGGAGCATATAAACGCATATTCTTCAACTGAGTAATGGTTAAATTAATGAGTGCATTCTCCTTTTCTACTGTGGTTTGGGCTTTTGTAATCGAGGCTTTGGAAGCAGTAAGGTTTTTCTGAGCAGTTTCCAGGTTTGCTTTTGCCGTTTCGAAATTATTTTGAGCGTGTTCAAAGTTTTCCTGCGTCATTACGCCGCCATCGTATTGCGCTTTAGCCCTGGACAAATCGTCTTTTGCTTGTCGAGATTTGATTTCAAAAAATCTAACGCCTTCCTGATCCGAAGAATATTTTGCTTCAAGTTGTCTTTCACTGGCTATATCCTCGTTCCTCAATGCAAGATTTTGATTTTTCTGAGCAATAAGCTCGGAACTATCGAGTTCTGCCAATAGCATACCTTTGGATATGGAATCGCCCTCCTGAACATATAACTTTGAAATCCTGCCGATTACTTTTGAACTCAAAACGGCTCTATCAGCATCAATATAGGCATCATCCGTAGAGATGTATTTTGAGTATTGATGGTACCAGTAAATCCCACCTGCCAGAACAGCTACAACCACTATTATTAATGGGATATAAAATTTACCTTTCTTTTTTTGACTCTCTTCCTGAGAATTGTTTTCCGTCGAATTAAACTTTTCCATAAATGTTTATCTGTAATTATATCTTCTTTAGTTCTCTATGTTCCACTATTGGCTTCCATCTTCAAATAATGGGTATGTTGATTAGGATTCATAGTCCATTTGAAGGGATTTAGGATTATACATCAATCCGCGAATAAAAAAATCCGTAATTGCATTTAATTTCTTTTTGAGTTTATCAAACTCTTCCTGTTCAACATAAAGCAAATCCTTATTGTGTACAGCCAGCGTTCTCATTCCCCGTAGCATTTCAAAAAAAAGTGAAGCCATATCATTGCTATCTTCTTTTTGGATTTTAAAAAGTCCGCTCTCGATTCCCTTATCCAGTATAAGTTTTATAACTTCAATTTCTTTCTGGCAAAACCTGGCAAAGGTTTCACTAAGCATAGTCCGTACAGACTTAAATTCCTCATAGCTTAACCTGCTTAAATTAAAAAACTTTTTAAAATGTTCTAATCTGATCTTTACAAACTCCTGAAGCATTACAGATGGATTGTTGGTTGTTTGCATGATAACTTCAGCCATCTGAAAAAATGCTTCCTGTTCTACCTCCACAACGGCTTTAAAAAGATGTTCCTTATCCGGGAAATAATAATAAAGTGCTGCTTTAGAAATGCCCAGATCAGTCGCTATTTCCTTCATTGTGGTTTTTTCGAGACCATAGAGACCAAATCTCTTTTGAGCAATCGACACTATGTGGTTAATCTTGTCAATGTTTTCACCGCTGTGGGTAATGTAGACCATGATTTTAAAAATCCAACAATTTGACCTTTTTGTTTAAGAGGTCAAAAATAGTGGAATTTTTCTTACGGATGACGTTGTTAATAAAAAAAACTGCCAGGATTGTGAAACCTGGCAGTTGCTAAATATTGTATAATCTATTGTCTTACATATACATATTCAATAATTGTTCGTAGAGTTCCTGTTTACCACTAATTTGCTTAGGTTCTCCATTTTTAATGGCTAGATTTCTCATATCTTCCAGGGTAAGTTTACCTTGCTCAAAAGCAGCACCATCACCACTATCGAATGAAGCGTACCGAGCTTTACGCAGACTTTTGTAAGCTGATTTCTCAATAATTTCAGTAGATACCAACAATGCACGTGCAAAAGCGTCCATTCCAGCTACGTGAGCAATGAAGATATCCTCAAGATCGGTGGAATTACGACGTGTTTTTGCATCAAAGTTAATTCCCCCGGTAACAAATCCACCCGCTTCCTGAATTACCAACATAGCTTCGGTTAGTTCATACAGATTAATAGGAAATTGGTCTGTATCCCAACCGTTTTGATTATCACCACGGTTTGCATCAATACTTCCCAACATTCCTGCATCGGCAGAAACCTGTAAATCGTGCTGAAAGGTGTGACCAGCCAGTGTTGCATGGTTTACCTCTATGTTAAGTTTGAAATCCTTATCGAGTCCGTATTGACGTAAAAATCCAATCACCGTTGCAGCATCAAAGTCATATTGGTGCTTGGTAGGTTCCATAGGTTTAGGTTCAATGTAGAAACAACCCTTGAAGCCTTGTTTGCGTGCATAGTCACGAGCCATCGATAAGAATTTCCCTAAATGTTCGAGCTCACGTTTCATATTGGTATTCAACAAACTCATGTAACCTTCGCGTCCTCCCCAAAAAACGTAACCTTCACCGCCGAGTGCGATAGTTGCATCGATAGCATTTTTAACCTGGGTTGCAGCATAGGTGATTACATTAAAATCGGGATTAGTGGAAGCTCCATTCATGTATCTTTTATTGGAAAATACGTTAGCCGTTCCCCACAGAAGTTTAATGCCTGAGGCCTTTTGTTTTTCTTTGGCATAATCAACGATAGTCGAAAGGTTTTTTTCGTATTCAGCAATGCTCTTTCCTTCGTCAACCAAGTCAATATCGTGGAAACAGTAAAAAGGAATACCAATCTTTGTCATAAATTCGAAAGCTGCATCCATTTTGTTCCTCGCAATACTAGACTGATCGTTACCTGCTGCCCATGGGAAATCTTTTGTGCCCGGGCCGAATGGGTCTCCGCCAGTTCCACATAACGTATGCCAATAAGCCATGGCAAAACGAAGATATTCTTTCATAGTTTTGCCGCCAACCTTTTGGTTTTCGTCATAATACCTGAAGGCCAAAGGATTTTTGGAATCTTTACCTTCGAATTTTATTTTCCCTATTCCCGGGAAAAATTCTTTATTACCGATTAATACTGACATTTTTTTAATTATTAAAGTTGTTATTTTGTTATGTTATATATTTCGAATTCTGACTCTCCAAAAACTGTCTCTCTCCTAAATTGCCTCACCCCCGCCCCCTCTCCTGAAGAGGCTGTGTAAAAATGAATAAAAAAAGTCTTTGAAAAATTT
>CAYZNC010000201.1:0-11487 GCA_964478555.1 uncultured Bacteroidales bacterium
TTCTCCTTCCGAGTATTTCGAAGAACATCTGTTCAAATTTCTGCAATCGAAAAAAAGTACGGAAAATAAGGAGCCCAATTAACATACACAAATCATTGTTGCAAGTATTCCAAACTCCAAAAAAGAGTCATGATGAAAGAAGGTATTGACATCAAGAAACCACCAATTCTATTTAAAAAGACACAAGAAATAGTGGGAAAAATAAGCCAGTTATCAAAAGGCGATTTCATGTCCTACTGGGTCTCTTCAAACGGACGAATTATAGGTGATGACACCATCGTTTTTCATGATGTTTTAAAAAATAATAGAAAATCTGATACCCTGTTTCTTTTTATAAAAAGTGATGGTGGATCAGGTGAAGCTTCATTGAGGATCATTAATCTTTTCAGACAATTTTATAATAAAATTATTGCTTACGTTCCATTAGACTGTGCTTCAGCAGCAACTATGTTGGTGTTAGGGGCTGATTCAATTAATATGGGGCCACTAGCATATTTGTCAGCCATCGATACTTCAATAACGCATGATTTATCTCCCCTGGATCGCTATAATGGATTAGTAAGCGTTAGTCAAAATGAACTAAGTCGTGTAATAAATCTTTGGGATCAGAAAAAAGAAATAAACAATTTAAATCCATACATCGAATTGTATAAATATATCAATCCGCTTGTGATTGGTGCCGTCGATAGAGCCACTTCATTATCAATTAAAATAACAACGGAAATATTAGCATATCATATGCAGGATTTAAAAGCTGCTGAGAAAATTAGCAATTGTCTAAATTCCGATTATCCTTCCCATAGTTTTCCAATCACCTATAAGGAAGCTAAAAGTTTAGGTTTGAATGTAGAGAATTTAGATTCAAATATTAACGATCTACTTTTAAAACTGAATGAACAGTATTCTGAAATGGCTCAAATGGCTTACACCGATTATGATGAGGCAAATTATCATGATAATGAGATATTAAAAGTTATTGAGGGAAACGGAATACAATTGTATTTTCAGCAAGATAAAGACTGGCATTACAGAGCGGAAGAAAAAAGATGGATACCAATGAATGATGCAAGTTCATGGCGAAAGATTGAGAAAGGAGCCAAAAAATTGGAACCAATCGCTTTTCATATCAGGTAAAGTTCAGTCAATATAGACGTTCAGAGGGTAAGGTGACCGCCAACGAATAAGGAATTACTTCTCTTGAATAAATTTTAATATAAAGTTTGGGAAAATTCTTTATACTTGCATCTTAGTCTTTTCTGCGAAAAATCATAAATATGGCTAACAATAAGCCAAATAAGCTACATCTGAATATTTTTTCTGTAAAGTCAATTGCATGGCTTTTAATCTATGTAATTTATTTTATTTGCCTTTTGTGCATCGTTGGCTGGGCGTTTAATATTTCCTGGCTTAAGGCTATAAATCCAGGCTGGACGCCAATGACAATGATCATAACCTTAACCATAATTCTTTCGGGTGCGGCTTTGGCTAAATCGGTCAGCTCAGTAAATAAAACTGACGCAAAACGAAAATTGTCAGAGGAAGCCCTGCGCAGTAGCGAGGAGAAATATTCAATAATTTATGATAATGCTCCTTTTGGGATTACGCTTACAACAATGCCTGAAGGTATCATTGTGAGCGTTAATAGTGCATTTTTAAAATTATTCGGCTTTACACAAGAAGAAGCTACTGGAAAAACCAGTGTTGATCTGGGTATAATCGATGCTGATTCTCGGTCGTTGGTCGCAGAAGAGTTACAAAGAAATGGCTTTGTCAAAGATTTTGAATGCACCCGCCGTGCAAAAGGTGGGGACCTTCTTAATCTTCTGCTTAGCTTAAACTGGGTTAATATTACAGGTGAGCGTTATATTCTCACTACTATTCAAAATATCAGCGAGCGTAAAAAAGTTGAGGAAAAGTTAAAGGAAAGTGAGGACCGTTTCAAAATGGCATTGCGTAATGCTCCTGTTTCTTTTGCAGCTCAGGACCGCAACCTTCGTTATATATGGGCTTACAATCAGAGATCGGCCAAACCTGAACAAATAATCGGGCATTTCGATAGTGATATTTTTACACCGGAAGAGGCCGCACACATGGGGAAAATTAAACAAAGAGTTCTTGAAGAAGGAATTGAACTTCGTGAACAAATGTGGTTTGATCGTCCCGCGGGAAGCATGTTTCTGGATATTTGCTGGGAGCCCGTTCGAGATGAGTCAGGAACTGTAACAGGTGTTGCCTCTGCAACAATTGATCTGACACCCCTAAAACTTGCAGAGCAAGCGCTTCAGCGAAGCGTTAAGCAATACCGTTTGCTGGTTGATATATCTCCATACGCGATATTTATTAACCGGAACAATCATATTGTTTATGCAAACCCGGCAATGTTGCAAATGTTCGGTGCAACCAGTGAAGAACAGATCCTCGGAAAAACTCCTTTCGATATTTATCATACATCTTTTCATGAATTGGTTAAAAGACGGATCGAGCAGGTAATGATTAACAATACCGTGCCACTCATGGAAGTAAAAATAGTCCGTTTGGACGGCTCTTTAATGGATGTTGAAGTGACAGGCTCAAAATTCACGGATCAGGAAGGAGACGCTATTCAGGTTATTTTACGCGATATAACTGATAGCAAGAAGGCTCAGGCCATACTGGAGAGGTATAGATTAATCACACAATATACACGTGATCCGTTATTACTGATAAAACTCAAAGGAGATATCGTGGAAGCCAACCACGCTGCAGAGGAACTCTATGGGTATACCCACGAAGAACTTCTTTCTTTGAAAATACATAATTTGCGCTCTGAAAAAGAAGAGGTAGTGGAGAATCAAATGATTCAGGCAAAGGAAAAAGGACTGTTGTTTGAAACCATTCACGTTAGTAAAGACAGGAGAGAGATTGCTGTTGAAGTAAGTTCCTGTAGCGTAATGATAGATGGGGAAGAGATGCTTCTTAGTGTAATCCGGGATATTACGCAACGCAAAAAATCGGAAGCCGATTTGTATAAGCTTAACCGCACTCTCAAGGCCCTGAGCAAAAGCAGCCAGGCTATGAATCATGCTGAGGATGAAAAAGTATATATAGATGAAATATGTCGTATTGTGGTCGAAGATTGTGGTCATGCCATGGTTTGGGTAGGATTTGCCGAAGACGATGAAGACAAGACGGTAAAACCTGTGGCCGCTGCCGGCTTTGAAGACGGATATCTTGAAACATTAAACGTCACCTGGGCAGACACTGAACGCGGTCGCGGGCCTACAGGAACTGCCATCCGTACCGGAAAAATAGGGATGTGCACCAATATGCATACCGATCCTCTTTTCGCCCCCTGGCGTGAAGAAGCACTTAAAAGAGGATATGCTTCTTCTCTGGTCATGCCAATGTTCCAAAATGGGAAAGTGTTTGGTGCCATTACGATATATTCCAAAGAACCAGATCCTTTTACCAACGATGAAGTAAATCTTTTTTCCGAATTAGCCGATGATCTCAGCTATGGTATTATGATGATCAGATTGCATTTGGCAAACAGAAAGGCTGAAGAGTCTCTGAGACAAAGTGAAGAGAAACTCCGTCTCAAGCTCGATTCTATACTTTCTCCTGAAATTGAGGTAAGTGAACAGGAATTGTCAAATATTATAGATACTCAAGCAGTCCAGGCCTTAATGGAAGAGTTCTATGAGGTGACCAAAATGGGAATGGCCATCATTGACCTTAAAGGAAATGTTCTTGTTGGTGTAGGCTGGCAGGATATCTGCGTAAAATTCCACAGGACTAATGAAATTACACGCATGAATTGTCTGGAAAGTGATACCATCCTTACCCGTGGTGTAAAAAAAGGGGAATTCCGTTCCTATAAATGCAAAAATAACATGTGGGATATTGTTTCGCCTATCTACATTGGTGAAAAACACATCGGCAATATTTTTACCGGGCAGTTCTTTTATGAAGATGAGGTGCCGGATTACAATTTCTTTGTAGATCAGGCTGAAAAATACAATTTTGAAAGGGAAGACTATTTATCTGCTCTCAGACACGTTCCAAGGTGGAAAAGAGAAAGGGTCGACAGCCTGATGGGTTTTTTTGCAAAATTTGCCACTATTGTTTCCAGATTAAGCTATAGCAATATCAAACTGGCCAAAGCAATGGCCGATCAGAAAAAGACAGAAGAAAAACTGCAGGAATCAAAAGAAAAGCTTGACTTTGCAATGAAAGGAGGAAATATTGGTGTATGGGAATGGAACCCTAAAACCGATGAAATGATATGGGACGAGAGAATGGAAAACATATTCAGTATTGCTCCCGGTTCATTTAACATGACCTATATGGCTTTTGAGAATTATGTTGTAGAAGACGATATTCCACATATAAGAAAGTCCTTTCGGATGGCTCTGAAGGAAGAAACTCCATTCGATACCATATTTAGGATCAAGACTGAATCAGGAGTGAAGTATCTTAATGCAAAAGCTTTGGTTAAAAAAAACAGCGAAGATACCCCGATAGGAATGACCGGCGTTTGCATTGATATTACCGAAATGAAAAAAAGTGCGGAGCAGGCACTGTTCGGACTTAATGAAGACCTGCTGCGTTCAAATAAAGAGCTGGAACAATTCGCATATGTCGCCTCTCATGATCTGCAGGAACCACTTCGAATGGTCTCCAGCTTTACTCAATTGCTGGAACAACGGTATAAAGACAAACTTGATCAGGATGGTGTTGAGTTTATTCAATATGCTGTTGATGGAGCCCGCCGGATGCAGACCCTCATTAACGATCTTCTGGCTTTTTCCCGCATTCAAACAAGAGGGAAAGAGCTCTCGAATGTAGATATGAATGTCGTTTTAGACCGAACTATTTTTAACCTGAATCTTATGATACAGGAAAAACAAGCGCTTATCACAAATGATGAATTACCGTTTGTAAAAGCAGACGAGGTTCAGATGATACAATTATTCCAAAATCTGATAGGGAACGCAATAAAATTCTGTAATATAGCTCCCAAAATCCATATTGAAGTAAAGGAAGAGATTGATTGTTATATATTTTCAGTCAAAGATAACGGGATCGGTATTGAGCCGCAATATTTTGAAAAAATTTTCCAGATATTCCAGCGACTGCTGCCAAAGGACCAGTATGAGGGAACCGGTATAGGACTCGCTATTTGCAAGCGTATAGTGCAACGACATGGAGGCCACATATGGGTTGAATCAGAGATAAATAAGGGAACAAATTTTTATTTTATGTTGCTAAAATAATATAATTCAATCCATATCACATACATTCTTATACCATTCCTACCCTACCTTTTCATATTCCGAAGGACTTACGCCAAAAAGCTCGGTAAAACATTTGGTGAAATAGTTTCGACTATTAAAGCCAACCATTACACTTACTTCCGAAACGCTTAACTGACCTTCCGACAGAAGCTTTGCAGCACGTTTTAAACGGAGTGATTTGATAAACTCTGTGGCACTGAGTCCTGTTAATGCTTTAAGTTTGGTATGTAACAGGGTGCGACTTACGTTCATTTCCTTGGTAAAAACGTCAACATCAAATAGACTATCGTCCATATGACGCTCAATAACATCGATGCCCCTGGCTATAAATTTTTCATCAACGGATGTAATGGCAATATCTTTTGGTTCTACGGATATTCTTTTGCTAAAGCGTTCTTTTATCCGGCGCCGGTTTTCAATAAGATTGGATATTCTTGTTTTAAGTATTTCGCCATTAAAAGGTTTGGTTATATAATCGTCGGCACCCAACTCAAACCCCTGTAATTTTTGTTCTATAGAGGATAATGCAGTTAACAGGATTACAGGGATATGACTTGTTCGTTCGTCATTCTTTAACATTCTGCAAAGTTCGGTTCCCTGCATTCCGGGCATCATAATATCGCTTATCACTAGATCGGGATTATGATCCAGCGCTGCTTTTAGTCCGGTTATTCCGTTTTCTGCCTCTATAATTTTGAATGTAGCGCTAAGAATATTGCTGATAAAAGCACGTAAGTCGGCGTTATCTTCAACCACCAAAACCAAAGGATTCAATACATTTTCGGATAACTCGGTTTCTATGATTTCAATTGGGGAAGCAGGCTCCGAATATTGTTCAGTCTTTGTAATTTCTTCAATACTTTCTCTTATATCCAATGGCAATACAACTGTAAAAGTAGTACCGCATGGCAGATTTTCGGCACGTTTTCTTTCAACGCTGTGGATACTTATATTACCCCCATGGATATCAACAAGCTCCTTTACCAGGGATAGTCCTATTCCCGTGCCACCTTTACCAACCTGATTCAGGGATTCAACCTGGTAGAATCTTTCAAATACCTTATTGATACTTTCTTCAGGGATGCCTATTCCATTGTCTGAAACCTTAATTTGTATGGCTTTTGAATTCTTTGTAATCCCGGTTAAAACTTCCATGGTCAATTCAATATTTCCTCCATCGTCAGTGAATTTGAATGCATTCGACAGAAGATTGTACACGATTTTTTCAATCTTATCGGCATCGAACCATGCATATAACGAGCCATGATCTGACTCTACTTTGAAATCGATGTGCTTTTGTACGGCAAGGTATTCAAATGATTTGGCGATATCTTTACAAAAACTAATAAGATCACCGGGAGATGGGTAAATCTGGAGATTCCCTGCTTCAATTTTTCGCAGGTCGAGAAGTTGATTAATGAGGCGTAGTAGACGCTGTGCGCTCTGTCTGATGAGCGATACCTGTTGTTTTTGCTCGGCGTTAAAATTCTGACTTTTATTAATCATTGTTTCCGCCGGACCAATAATGAGTGATAACGAGGTACGGAATTCATGAGAAATATTAGTAAAAAACCGTAAACGAACGTTATTCATTTCTATCTGTTTGGCAGCTTCCATTTGCTCCAGAGCCAGATTACGCTTGAGCTCTTCCCGATTCTGAATGTTCCTTTTATATTGGAAAAGAGCTGCTGCTATAATTAACGCATAAATTGCAAATGCCCAAATGCTAAGTAAAAACGGAGGTAAAACCTTTATTTTAATGGATGCCCCTTCCTCGTTCCAAACGCCATCATTATTCGATGCTTTTACCCTAAAAGTATAAGTACCAGGCAAGAGGTTTGTGTAAGTAGCTTCCCTTTTGTTTACCGAAACGTTCCATTCTTTTTCAAATCCATCCAGCTTATAGGCGTATTGATTTTTCTCAGGTTCAACAAAATTAAGCGCCACAAAGTCGAAGGTGAGTACATTCTGACTATATTTTAATGTAATTTCCTTTGTCTCACTGATATTCTTTGACAACAATTTACTTCCTGCATAATTTTCCGACCTATTGAATAATTTAAAATCTGTGATCACTACAGGAGGGACAAATTTATAATCCTTTATACTATCGGGATAAAACAGGGTTAATCCATTGGGTCCTCCAAAATACATTTCTCCCGAAGGATCACGAAAACATGCATTTGTGAAAAACTGGTCATCCTGCAAGCCATCCGTTTGATTATACACTTTTATAACCCTGTAATTATTAGGATTGATCTTTACCAATCCGCTAAATGTGCTTATCCAAAGTTGTTTTTTGCTGTCAGCCAGTATTCCTGCTATGGCATTGGTGGGCAGTCCATCAATTTTGGTAATAACGTGGGTAAATGTTTTGGTTTTTTTGTTAAAAATGCTCAATCCCATGTTGGAACCCATCCATAGTTGTTGACCATCGTCGTAAAGTGCCCAGATTACATCCAGACTTTCGCTGTTAGGATTTCGCTGATTATGATGATAATTACTGAACGTTTTTCCCAAATCCTGAGACAGACTTACGCCGGCAACTGAGGTTACCCAAAGGTTATTTTCTTTATCAAAAAAGACCTTATAAACCCAATCGCCTGCGTGGGAACCAAAATTGTGTTGAGGATATTTTACTTTTTCGAAAATTCCTGTTTCAGGATTAAGCCGGTTAATGCCTTTCCCATGAACGGCAAGCCAGAGCTGATGTTCATTATCTTCGCAGATGGAACGTATGTCATTTCCCGATAGGCTATTAGGATCCGATGGGTTATTTTTGTAATTTGTAAACTTTCCATTGGCTGGGTTATACATAAATAGTCCGCTTGCATAACTGCCTATCCATATACGTCCTTTACTATCTTCAAAAATGCAGAAAATTGTACCTGTATTAACATTTCCATTAATCGTAGGAATGTCAAAATAGAACCTCTTTTTGTAGGTTTTGAGGTCGATGATGTCTATACCATTATCAAAGTATCCAATCCAAAGATTGTTGTGGCTATCAGTCATCAGCGCAGAAACACTTTGTTGAGAAAGGCTAATGTCTTTACACGACTCTTTTTTAAAAGTTCTGAATCCTTTTTGGTTAATTACATAGTTAACGCCGCCTTGCAAACTGCCTGCCCATAATAAACCCTGCCTGTCAATATAAATACACGAAATACTGTTATTGGAAAGGCTGTATCGGTTACAATCAAGGTGAAAGTACGAGATAATCTCCCCATTGTTTCTGTTGTAATTATAAAGGCCGGATTTTGTAGCTATCCATATTTTATTATTGACATCGGGTAATATAAAATTAATCCATTTATCAAGCACTTTAGTTCCCAGGCTTTTGAACTCATGAGTTTTAATATTGAAAATGAGTATTCCCGAAAACCTTGTGGCGAGCCATAATTCGTCTTTTATTTTTAGAATACAATTGATTGCATTGTCTTGTGCAGTTTTTATCAAATGGGCTGGAAAGTCATAATGATAAAATACTTCTTTGTTAATATCAAGCATTCCTAAACTACCATGCTCGTAGCCAATCCAAAGCCTTCTTTCATTGTCGGCTATAATGGATCGAAGATTAATTTCTTTTAAAAAATTTGATGATTTTGCAACATTCCCGATATTGGATAAAGAGGCTATGTCTTTTCTTGCTTTAAATTGAGTAAAATCGTTGGTTTTCCGGTTATACTTGCTTAACCCCTCCAGGGTACAAACCCACAAAGTGTGATTCTGGTCCTCTGTTATATTCGTCACATAATCAAATGAGAGACTTTTGTTATTATTCGGATCATGCAGATAACTCACAAATGAGTCGGAGTTTTTAACATATTTGCATAAGCCCCCTCTCGAAGTACCAATCCATAAAGTACCTTCGAAATCTATGTAAAGATAATTGATTGAATTATCAGAAATTGATGTTAAATCGCCGGGAATGTTCCTGTAAAACCGCATTTCGTAACCATCATAGCGATTTAACCCGTATTCCGTCCCAAACCAAATAAACCCATCCTTATCCTGAACAATACCATTAATGTCACTGTTTGACAGCCCGTTCTGAGTTGAAATGTGCCCAAATTCCATAGTATTGGGTTGGGCACTAATGTACATACAATTCAGTAAGGATAATGTTAGCACCTTAACTTGCTTCCAGTTCATATGTTAGGGTTTTTTTTAGTTAGTCTTTATACCCAAAAGCAGATTAGTAAATATAATAATTTATATGCTCTCCGATTAAAATACGAATTTATTTCAAACATGTTGCCCATCTTCACAGAACTATAATAAAAGATATAAGAAACAAGAACCAAAGCTTGCCCGTCTACTGGCGGGATCCAAGACAAAACAAAGTATCACAATAACTAAAATTTCAAAAGTGTAAAGTAATTAGGACGTTTATTATATTAAACACAGGATAATATATTAAATACAAGTGTAATATTAAATTGTTCTAGGTTATAGAATAATATCTTAACATCATGCTTCAGGTTTCTGAACGCTAAAAGCCAACAGGAATTTAATTCATATCCAAAGGATTTTTGTGAATTTTCTTTCTCATGTTTTTTTACGGAAGATACAAACGTGTACTATTGATAATTAATTTTTTATAAATTTGCAAAAACTCTCAATGTTGGATCTAGCCTTTTATATCAGAAATTTACTTTATAATCATGAAGTTGTAATTATTCCGGGCTTAGGTGCTTTTCTCACAAAGTATAAGCCTGCAGAAATAAGTACGTCCGATAATTCGGTTACACCACCTTCAAAATATATTGTTTTTAATTGCACCCTCACGGTTACTGATGGAGTATTGGCAAATTACATCGCTTTACAAAAAACAATCAGTATTCAGGAAGCGGAACTTTATATTGAAAGGGAAGTAGCACTGATCAATAAAAAGTTAGATGCGGAAGAAACCATATTGCTTGATGGTATTGGTTATTTATCAAAAAAGGATGGTATTATCAGGTTTGAAAAAGAACAGGAAGCTAATTTCTTCACAGATACCTTTGGATTGTCCAAAGTAGAATATAAAAATGTTGATCTTAAACCGACTTCAGCCCATAAACGAGAGGAAGTGGTAGAAACTCCCGTAAAAAAGAAAAGCAATGCTTGGGTTTATGTCTTATTGGTTTTTATTATATTTGGAGGAGGAATAATCTACGTTTATTTTTCTTACCCCGGGCTGGTAAAAAGAGCGATTACTGTATTCCGGCATCCTGCAGGTCAAAATCAATTTGTTCAAAATAAAGATACCCTGAAAAACAGACAAAAAGATTCGACTACTGTTGATAGTCTGGAGAAATTTTTTGATAGTGTCACTGATAAGAAAAAGGCATTAGCACTCAAACAGGCTAAACCCATCAACAAAGGGGAAAATATACGACAAGGAACAACTTATTACATTATTGCAGGCAGTTTCAACACTTTTGGTCGTGCTGTCATTTTCTCCAAACAATTGGGTAAACACGGAGAAAAAAGTGAAGTAATTCAATTTAACCAGGACACCTTCAGGGTTTCACTTGGTGAATTTGATGATAAGGAAAAGGCCCTAGTTGAGTTAGAAAAAGTAAGAAAAATCAAGGGAAACGAAGCGGCCTGGTTATTGAGTAAAATCAATGAGTAATGTCAGTGCTTTTTTGTTTTCGGAACACATAATTAAAGATTTATTTTCATGGAAGATACTGCAAAAGAAAAAGATGGCGCATTAATAATTGCACAGGAACCTAAACATTTTATACAGGAGATCATCGAAGAAGATATTCGCACCGGAAAATATCAAGGTCGCGTTCATACCCGTTTTCCGCCGGAACCCAACGGTTATTTACATATTGGTCATGCAAAGTCTATTTGCCTTAATTTTGGTTTAGCAAAAAAATACGGAGGTCAAACCAATCTCAGATTCGATGACACCAATCCTGTTAAGGAAGATACCGAATATGTAGATTCTATTAAAGAAGATGTGCGGTGGTTGGGTTTTGACTGGGACGACCGTGAATATTATGCCAGCGATTATTTCGAAACGCTATACGAATATGCCGTAAAACTCATTAAAAAAGACAAAGCCTATGTAGACGATCTTACACAGGAACAAATAGCTGAACTCAGAGGCACTGTAACTCAGCCTGGTAAGGAAAGCCCATACCGCTACCGGTCCGTAGAAGAAAATCTCAGTCTCTTTGAACGAATGAGAAATGGCGATTTCCCTGATAGT
>CAYZNC010000202.1:0-11434 GCA_964478555.1 uncultured Bacteroidales bacterium
GTCAAAGAACTTAAAATATTTAATTTTTACACAGCCTCTTTTCTAGGAGGGGCCAGGGGGTGGTCAAATTCCACAGATCGTCAAATTTCACAGTTGGTTCGCGCCTTGATTCACCTTAAACATTGTTATTGATATAAGATCCCGGTTTAAATAAAACCTTCAACACCAAAACAAACAATTCTTATACAGTGTTATAGCAATATCTAATCATAGCTTTGGAGGCTGTGAAAATAAGTAAATATGTATGTTTCGAGGAATATTTTCAGCACTTATTTTGTTGTTCTTGATAAGTCAATTTATTACAGCGCAAAATCCATATATTCCCAAAAGCGACTCCACAAGGGTTATCAGGAAAATAGAAAAGCAGGCTATGAAAGCTAAATTCACAAATTTTGTATATACTTTAATATTTAAACCCACTACAACCCCACCTGTTAAAAAGAAAGTCACATCTAAACCCTATGTGGTGTATGAAGGAAAACCTATTAGAAATATTAACATTAAAATACTTGATCCCTTTGGCGCAGATATCAATGATTCTGTGGAATCGCCGCACAGCTTTGTTGAAAAAACAGGTAATAAATTACATAAGAAAACGTTACCGCTAACCATTAAAAATCTTTTACTTTTTAAACAGAATGACTTATTCGATTCGTTAATAGTAGAGGAGTCTGAACGCTTAATCCGGGTGCAAAATTATGTTTATGAAGTTTTATTTTTACCCAAATTAGTGACAAATAAGGCTGATTCCGTAGATATTTCGATCCGGGTTCAGGATAGCTGGAGTATCACAGGAGAAGGAGATGTCTCTCCATCACAATTTAACATAGGATTAACTGACCAAAATTTTTTGGGTACCGGTCATAGTTTTCATGCCGGTATTAATTGGCCTTATAGAAATCCTTACAAAGCTTATGAATTCAATTATTTTATTCCCAATATCAGAAACACCCATATTACCACCAATTTGCAGATTAAAACTAATGAAGATAAGAGCTTTACAAAAGGCCTGAATATTGAAAGAAATTTTTATACCCCGCTTGCAAAATGGGCCGGTGGTATTTCTATCGGTCAACAATTAAGAAAAGAGAAAATTTTTATTCCAAAGATGGATACTGTATTGCAAAATTTTAAATTTAATGCCCAGGATATCTGGGTAAGTAAAGCCTGGCAAATTCTTAAAGGAAAAGCCATATATGAGCGCACAACCAATTTAATTTTGTCCGCCGGATATCTACATGTAAAATACCTTGATAAACCGCCTCTGTTATTTGATACACTTCATATTTATTCGGCAGAACGATTTTATTTATTGGGGCTGGGAATATCAACAAGACAATATATCGAAGATAAATATCTATTTAAATATGACATTTCGGAAGAGGTGCCAGTGGGAAAGGCATTCGGATTAACTGGCGGTTATCAATTTAAAAATAATATTGGACGCTTTTACATAGGGGTCAGCGCTTCCCTCGGAAATTATTATAAATGGGGATATTTTAGCCCCTATACTGAATATGGTAGGTTTATACATAATTCAACCTTGGAAGAAGGAGTTTTCAGAATGGGAGCAAATTATTTTACTGGAATAAAAAACATAGAAAAATGGCATTTCAGAATTTTTTTTAAGCCCCAGCTCACACTTGGAATAGATCGCCTACCCACCGACACCTTATTACTGGGAATAAGAGGATTCAATAACACCAGACTATATGGGGTGCATAAAATAATGGCTGCGCTTCAAATCCAGTCTTATGCGCCATGGAATGTCATTGGATTCCGATTTGGCCCATATTTAATTTATTCCATAGCAATGTTGGGAAGTAAAACTACCGGATTCAGGAATAGCAGTCCTTATTCGCTCTTTGGTATAGGGGTTCTCATTAGAAATGATTTTCTAGTTCAAAATAACTTCCAAATATCAATTGAATTTTACCCATTAATCCCCGGTGCTGGAAGAAATATTTTCAAATTCGATACTTATTCAACCAGCGACTTTGGAATACGCGATTTTAATATTGATAAACCAGGAACAGTGCCTTATCAGTAAATTCTCATCTTTCTAAACCATAGCAAAATTACCCGTAAACATGAACTAATATGAACCGTAATTGTTAAAAAAAGATTACAAGATCATTGGTATTATTGAGAATAATAACATTTAAAATAGTGTATCATGGCAAAATACTCGAAAAAAAGTCAGGAAACCGTTGAAGATGCGATGCATCGTATGAAAAAAGGAAAGCTTAAAAGTAGTAGCGGCGATAAAGTTTCTAATCCTAAACAGGCTATTGCCATAGGTCTTTCAGAAGCCCGGCAAAAAGGAGCCAAAGTTCCTGAAAAAAAACAGACCGGTAAATCCCGAAGCCTAAAACACGTTGAACACAAATAATATGTTAATTTTGTCTGAATGTTAGGGAAAATGCGGGCTTTTGTTTTTAAATAAATACAAAAACATAGAATGACAGAAAATAAATCAGCATGGCAGGATAAAAAAGATTCTTTGCCCAAACGCATCGGACTCGCGTCTGATCACGGAGGTTTTGAGTTAAAACAGGAAATTGCCAAGAATTTACGTCAAAACCATTATGAAGTAATAGATTTCGGCAATACCCAATTAAAGCAGGATGACGACTATCCCGATTATGTTGTTCCCATGGCTAGGGCAGTTGCCAATGGAGAAGTAGATAGAGGTATTGCTGTTTGTGGAAGCGGGGTTGGCGCATGTGTTGCGGTAAATAAAGCTAAAGGCGTGAGAGCCTGCCTGATTAACGACACTTTTTCAGCCCGTCAGGGCGTAGAAGACGATAACATCAATATTATTTGCCTTGGTGGGCGTGTACTAGGCCAATCGCTCGCATGGGAACTGGTAAAGGCTTTTTTATCGGCTCAATTCAGTGGCGCAGAACGCCATGTGCGTCGTCTGGCTAAAGTGGAAGAATTGGAAAATGGAGGAAGTAATTTGTAAACAGGCTCAAACCTATTAATTAAATTAGATCTAATTTATAACTCTGGCAGGAACTTCGTACTCTGCCAGGTTTTGCCACCTGCATGACCTTCCAGTGTTGCAAACCTGGAAGTGTCAAATTAAAATAACTTTATAAATTTTAAGTCTGTATTTATTTATTCCTTGTACTCAGTACTTATTTCTTAGCACTTCATTCCACCTCAATACTTTTTTGTAGCCTTATATCTTCCGACGAGCTCCCTACCATTAGTTTAACCTTATCTCCTTCAACTACAAACTTGCCCTGGGTTGCGTTCCAATAAGCCAAATCAGAGGCTTTTAATAAAATCTCTACATTCTTTGCTTCACCGGGCTTTAAGGAAATTCGTGAAAATCCTTTTAATTCTTTAGCTGGCCTTCCCACTTTCGAATTCAAATGTGTCACATACAACTGAACAACCTCATCACCCAAGTACTTTCCTGTATTTTGGACCGTAACGCTAACCTTGATCTCTCCATTTGATTTAAGCTTATTGCCACTTGTCTGTATGCTTGTATAGTTAAATGTGGTATAACTTAAACCAAAGCCAAAAGGATATAGTGGTTCGCCGTTAAAATACATATATGTACGACCATTCCGGATATTATAATCCATCATGGGAGGCAATTGATCTATTGATTTCGGCCAGGTTTGCACCAACCTTCCACCCGGATTAAAATCGCCAAACAACACATCTGCCAGAGCATTGCCCGTTTCCATACTGCAATGAGTTAAATGAACTATGGCAGGAATATGCTCCTGCGACCAATTAATCGCATATGGAAAATTGCTGATCAGTACCTCCACAATATTCGGATTAACTGCGAACAACTGCTTTACCAATTCTTCTTTTTCCAGATTGATAGCTCTACGGTCAACAGCCTCCTTACCTTCGCTGGGTGTTGGACAAATTGCCCAGTCAGCATCGCAAGTGGGATGATTACCTACACACACAATGACTATATCAGCATTCCTGGCAATATTCAGAGCCGAATCATTATTATTGTTTCTGGCAAAACTCACCACAATGTCTGGCCCTACCTTGTTCTCTATTCCCTGAAGGGGTGATACCACATAAGCGGGTGTGCCACTGTACCAATCCAATAAAACCTTATCTGCCCAAGGACCAATCATCGCTATTTTTTTTACTTTTTTCTTATCCAAAGGCAATATGCTATTCGAGTTCTTCAGCAGTACAATTGATTTTTGGGTAACCAGCCTTACGGCAGATTTATTTTTTTCTGTTGTCCAGGGATCGATGGTGTCTTTTACTCCAATCGACGCATACGGTACATCATCCTGAGGATCGAGCATGCCAAGTTTTATCATTACTCTGAAATTACCTCTGATGGCACTATCTATGCTTGCTTCCGTAATGTATTTATTCAAAAGTGCTCCCTTAACACCTTCAGCGTAAGTCTTATCCAGGAACTGTGTAATCCCGGCATTGATACAACCTGCAGCAGCCTTATTCAAGTCGGGATAAAACTTATGTTTGTTTACCAAAAGGCTAAACGCCCCCCCGTCAGTGCAGATAATCCCATCAACACCCCACTGCTTCATGGTAATTTTCTTTACTATAGGACTCACTGTACACGGAATTTTATTGTATGCATTATAAGCAGTCATGTACGCATTGGAACCACCTTCTATAACTCCTTTACGAAAGGATAGTGAATAATACTCGTTCAATAATCTTTCATCAAAGTTTGACGATGTGCTATCGCGGCCATTTTCATTACTGTTGGCCAAAAAATGTTTCATTAATGAAGCGGTAAGCCAATATTTGGGATTATTACCCTGCAATCCTTTTATAAAAGCTACTGCCATTGTTCCATTAAACCATGCATCCTCCCCATAACACTCTTCCGTGCGACCCCAACGAGGATCGCGGCCAATATCCGCATTAGGCGCTCGAACAACCAAACCGCCCCTATGAAATTTCTTGTTTTGAAATGCATACCGCACATCATAACCTTCAATTTGACCAATCAAATGCATCATTGAGGTATCCCATGTTTCAGCCATGCCATAAGCTTGAGGAAAAATGGTGGTGGGCATAGGATTCCGGCGACCCCAATTACTGGGCCCACCTATGGCCAAACCATGTAATCCCTCCACATGGGCAGTACCTTTAATACCTAGCCTTGGAACACTGGGATTTGTGCTTAAGCAAATAATTTTTTCGTCAAGCGTCATCAACGAAATGATATTATCAATTCGTTGCTCAACGGACAAAGTTGGGTTTTGAAACGGATATTGGTTTTGAGCTGATAATGGTAGCACAACCATTAAAAAGATCAAAACAGTTTGGAGATGTTTATTGGTTATCATTGCTAATTATTGTTTTATAATTTTAATCGTTTTAATTACCTTGTTATCCGCTATCTTTAATAAATAAATACCGGGAAGCAGTTTTGCCCCGATATAGCATCCGTCCAGGCAAAATCCCGATTCGAGTTCTTCTCCTTGCAAATTAAAAATATTATATTCAACGGGAAACTTTACATGCAAATATAAGGTTTCCCCAAATGGATTGGGACTGTACGTGAAATTTGTTTCGTCCAAAACTTCTTTAACCTCACTGGCACAAGCATTTTTATTTAAAATAGGCGTAATACCTGTATTTCCGCCTGCACATATTTTGCATGAATCCAGAAATGCGGTACCATTCTTGTCGCCATGACAATCATTTCTACAAGCCAGATGACCTGTAGTTCCACCAACACAAGAATCGCAATTATCATAATAAGCGGTTCCATTCATAACTCCTGCACAATCATATAAAGGGCTTCCATAAATTATGCCTCTGCCTGCCGTACTCAAATACACCCGTCCGAAAACATTTTCATCACCAATTACAAACTGCCCGTTTCCAGGCCCTCCATACTCATGTGCATCGTCGTTTATGCGACTCCAGTTGGCACCCTCATCAGTTGAACGAAACATGCCAGTAACGCCATTCACTGTTCCCCAGATGTAAATAGTTGGATAACCCGCTTTAGGAGCTTTTCTTCCAATTCCAACTGCAGAGCAGGCTGTTAAGGTATTGATTTTTGTGAATGATTGCCCGGAATTGGTGGAACGTGTTAATCCACCACCGTATAAAGCAACCCAAATATGACCTTCGTTACCCCAAACCGTTCTGATATGCTGGGAACCTCCGGAACCTGGAGAACCTGACGCAGTAAACGAGACTCCCCCATCAGCACTGACCATCATAACACCACTCCCATTATTGTAAGAATAAAATTTATTTGTATTTACAGGATCGGCTACTGTTATAGCGTTGCCAGTGCTTAACCCATTAACAATAGACCAAGAGGTACCTTTGTTTATAGACCGGTAAGTGGTGTTTGAACCATTCGGGGAATGTAAAAAAGTATTACCATTGGCTGATATCGATAAGTAACCATTGCTTCCATTTAATGTGCATTGTGTCCATGTTTTTCCGGTGTCAGTTGAAAAATACATTTTCGATCCCACCCGAACAGCAATGTTTGGGCTTAATGCTGCATATGCAATATCTGAGTTAGTGCCCATTGTGGGTACATTCTGTGCTCCATATGAAATTACATCTTTATTTCTGAAACCATCATAATCTCCAACAGATGATAAAATGGGACCTGACGGTATGCTTACTAAGTCAGTGGGCACTGTCTCTTCTAATCCTTTTACATTGAATTTCCAGACCGTTGGTATGGAATCGATATTATTAGTTGCAAATAGCCCATTTCCCGAATTTACCAAAACCCTTTTAGTGTTGAAAGGATCGAATTCTATAGAACCAGCCCAGTGAATAGATTGTGTATTATTCATCCAAGCAATACCATTGGGGTCTAAACGATATCCTCTGGTAACTACATTAGTCCAGTTAGACCCTCCATCAGTGCTTATAAAAAATTGATCGCCATAGGCATTACCTTGTGTGTTATAGGTACTTATAGTTGAAGCTACAATTCTTTTAGGATTTTTGGGATCCACACTAATACCGCTAAACGCCTTGTTAAATCCTGCAGGGCTAATATTAGTCATTACTCCTGTCTTCAGGTTATATTTATAGATTTGTCCAGTGTCCATAGTTTCGCCGGTCACACCATAAGGGCCTGCTCCATTGGCATAGGTAATATAAAGACTAGTATCACTTGCAAATACGGCTCGTTGTGGCATCAAAGTTGCGGGCGAACTTACAATTGGCGTAAAGGTCGCGCCACCATCAATACTCTTGTATAGATTAGATGCCGTTCTCCTCACCGAAACGCCCACAACGAGTGTTTGAGTTGCTGAACCCGGCGAACCAGAGGTAGGATCAAACACAACAAGGCAAATACCATTACCGTTATTTGTAGTTGTAACATTCAATCCACTCACATGATTCCATGTAACACCGGAATCTGCACTTTCAAATAACCCATTGGATCTTGTGCCGCAGAAAAGAATGTTTCCCTTATTCGGATCAACTACAAGCTTTTCACCTGAATTTCGACCCATTCCGTTTCCATTTACTTTAAATTTTGAAGTCACATCAATAATCGAAAATGAGGCACCTTGATTGGATGAACGCAGAATGGCAGAATTTCCATTATTAAAATAGGAAATACCCACCGATATATACAGATTTTTTGGATTACTCGGATCAGTTGCCAATGATTCTACGCCAAGGTATCCTGTTTGGTTGTCCGAAGCCCAATCAATAAGTGGAATCCATCTGTTATTGATTGTATCCCAACGATATGCTCCTCCCACATCGGTGCGGGCGTAAATTAGACCACGCTGAGTCTTACTGGTAATGATTCCGGAAACAAATCCTCCACCGCCTATTGGCAAATTACTCCAATTGTAAGGCCCTGGAGATTGAGCAACTAAGTGAGTTTGAGCTGAACAAATTAACACAAAGCAAAGGGTATAATAGAAACCCATTCTTTTTAAATTTTGTACACTAGTTTTCATGATGGATCTATTTAAGGTTTACAGATTTGAGAAGCATACCAATTTCCTTACCACATGAAATACCCGGCAAGCCCAAAATTCCGAATGTGCAAATTTTATAATAATGACATTTTTAAGCTATGTGAAGAAGAAAATTCACATTTGGGTAAATTTGCCAAAATACTAAAACGTTTAAGTTCAGTAAATTATTGCCGGTGGTTGAGCGGAGTCGAAACCACTTTTCAACCAGATCATTTCATGTCATCAATTTTATTTCATATTTCTAATCCTTATCGAAATATCTTTTGAATTTTTTAAGAGCTCAGCAACCTTGGAAGGATCGTTATTACTATAATGATAGGGGTATAGAATTTTAGGCTGAATTATTTTTGCTGCGTCTGCCACTTGCTCTGGAGTCATGGTGGGAGTATTCATAGGCAGAAAAGCAATGTCTATTTTCCCAAAGTCTTTCATCTCCGGAATATTTTCAGTATCACCGGCCACATAGATGCGTTTATTGCCGAAACTAATGATATATCCGTTCCCATTACCTTTTGGATGAAAAGGTTGTCCATTAGGCCTCTTGTTTATAATGTTATACGCGGGAACAGCCTCAATTCCAAGTCCCATCACATCCTTCTTGTCACCGTTATTCATAATAGCAGAGTTTCCTTTATATTTACCCGTATTAGCGCATTCCTGCGTAAAAACAACCAAGGTGTTTTGTTTATGAATTTTATTCAAAGCGATGGTATCAAAATGATCCTGATGAACGTGTGTCACCAGTACCAGATCTGCCTTTGACAATGAGTCGTAATCAGTTAATTTCGAATAAGGGTCAACATCAATAATCTTATGTTTGAATTCAAACATAAGACTTCCGTGGCCTATGAAATGAATGATCAAATTTCCCTGATCTGTCTTAATAGTATCCGTTTCGAATTCCCTGGCAGAAACAACATTCAAAAAGAAATTTAACATTACAAGCAACGATAGGGTAGAATTTAATTTCATAGTCATCATAATTTAAGAATTTTCAAATCACAAAAAATACATAAAAAATACCTAAAAATATATGTAATCTCGCTCTTTAACATTTCGTAACTTTGTTTGTTTAAATTTTCCTATGATAAAAGGTAAGGATGCTAAGCCACATATAGGTATCTTTGGGCGCAGAAACAACGGCAAGAGCTCAATCATCAATGTTTTGGCTAATCAGGACGTAGCCATTGTATCCGATGTCGCCGGCACCACAACCGATCCAGTAAAGAAGTCGATGGAAATACCTGGCATCGGTCCGGTTATATTCATCGACACTGCTGGCATAGATGATAGTGGCGAGTTAGGCCTGAAAAGAATTGAAAAATCCATGCAGGCGCTCAAAACAGTTGATGCAGCCATTCTTGTAATAACCAATAATGCATTTGGGCCGGAAGAAAGAAAACTCGTAACCGAACTGAACAACTATGAAATTCCTTACGTAATTCTTCATAATAAATCGGATATTGAATCTTTATCCAGCTCGTTCAAACACCAGGTAGAATTTGAAACAGGAGCTCCTGTCATTGAATTCAGTGCTGTAAATGTAATACAGCCGGAAATTTTGATTGCCACACTGAGGAATATCTTACCGGAATCTGCGTATCAATCAAAATCGTTGGTTGGCGATCTCCTGAAACAAGGCGACACGGTGTTGCTGATAACCCCTATCGATATAGAGGCACCGGAGGGAAGATTGATTTTACCTCAAATTCAGGTAATCCGCGATATTCTGGATAACGACTGTGTTGCTATTGTATCCAAAGAGCGGGAGATAGATTCACTTCTCAAACGGCTCAGTCCGAGGCCAGCACTGGCGATAACTGATAGCCAGGTATTCCTGAAAGCCGATGCAAGCGTGCCAAAGGATATACCCTTGACCAGTTTTAGTATTATTCTGGCGCGCCATAAAGGTGATTTTCAAAACTACCTAAAAGGCACGCCATATCTTGGAAAGCTAAAAGACGGCGATCGTTTACTCATCCTCGAATCCTGCACACACCATGTTTCTTGTGACGACATTGGCAGAGTTAAAATACCACGATGGGTATCGAATTTCAGCGGTAAAAGACTCGAATTTGATGTAGTAGCAGGTTTAAATAAACTGCCACGCGATATTCATGAATATGCAATGGTTATTCAATGTGGGGGTTGTATGATAACACGCAGACAGATCATCAACCGGTTAAAACCCGCTGTTGATGCAGGCATTCCTGTTACCAACTATGGAATGACTATTGCCTGGGTTCATGGAATCTACGAAAGAGCCGTAGCTCCGTTTGCAAAGGTATCGGTAAGTGCTGATTACTTATAATACTGGAAAATGAACGACATTCTTTCTAAAGAAATACTCGAAAAAGAAGATATAATGGCTCTTCTATCAGCTAATGAAGAAGACACTAAAAATCTTTTTGCCAGATCGGCGGCGATTAAAGAAAAATACGTGGGTAACAAAGTATATTTTCGCGGGCTGATAGAATTTTCCAATATCTGTGGAAAGAATTGTTATTATTGCGGTATCAGAGCAGGCAATAAAAATGTTGAAAGATACAACCTTTCGGACGAGGAAATCCTTGACGCTGCAAGCTTTGCCTACGAGAACCATTACGCTTCCATAGTTTTACAATCGGGAGAAATTGTTACAGAAGCCTTTGCACAGCGAATCGAACTTCTATTGGATAAAATAAAGAAATTATCTGACAGCCAACTGGGCATTACACTCTCGCTTGGGGAACAAACGAACGAAATCTATCAGCGCTGGTTCAATGCGGGCGCTCATCGTTATCTGCTCAGGATAGAATCGACCAATAAACAATTATTCAAAAAAATACATCCATACAACGAATTACATAGCTTTGAAACACGGCTGAGTTGCCTTTTTAATCTTCGAAAAATCGGCTACCAGGTAGGTAGCGGAGTAATGATCGGGTTGCCTTTTCAAACCATCGATAACCTGGCTGATGACCTGCTTTTTATTCGTGAATTCGACATTGATATGGTGGGCATGGGACCTTATATTGAACATCCGGATACTCCAATGTATCAATATAGTAATCAATTACTTCCAAAACACGAAAGATTGATGCTTGCGCTCAAAATGATTGCCGTTTTGCGTATTATGATGAAAGATATTAATATTGCGGCCGCCACGGCTCTTCAGGCAATTGACCCTATGGGACGTGAAAAAGCAATTAAATTGGGGGCCAACATTATTATGCCAAATATTACACCTGCGAAATACCGAAATAATTATAAACTTTACGAAAATAAACCCTGCACCGACGAAAACCCGGACGATTGCACCCAATGTCTGGAGGCTCGCATAAGCATGACCGGTAATGCTATAGGATATAATGAATGGGGCGATTCAAAGCACTTTTTGAATCGTAAAGAGTAATGCATTTTAAGGAGCCGTAGGTTGTAAACCCTGAGGGCCTTGAGGGTAGGGTCCAACGCTCAAATGCTTAGATAGAAAATTA
>CAYZNC010000203.1:0-4720 GCA_964478555.1 uncultured Bacteroidales bacterium
GTATTCATATGCTACAGGCTTATTCTCTATACATGCAATATTAAATCTACATAAATGAATCGCTCTTTCAACCTCTTGATTGAACTTATCACCCAGTTCCGACAGTATTTTATAGCAATATAATTTCCCGCTTTTATCAATTAAACAACGAACAATAATCCTTCCTGATATTTTGAATCGTTCTGCACTTTTAGGATAATTAATGCAATTTAGAACGCTATCCATATTTTCAATTTTTGGATAAGATGTCCAATTCCATGTTATAAACAATTGATATTGACAACTATCTTTAATTGGGAAAAAGTCAGTACAATTAATTTCCTTGTTTATATCAAGGTTCTGCTTTCTTGGGTCGCAATCGTAAATATCACCCCATTTTAAATTTTGGCTTCTTAAGTTGCAATTAATCAAAATGAATATAACTTGTAAAAATATAAATTTTTTCATGTGTTTGTTTTATGTTGTATCTGCCTTTGTTCAGCCGAAATGACTGATTAATTAGAAAAGAAAGTACTATGTTCCCTATGTTTCTATGTGGTTCAAAAAAAAACATCATTACTTTTTGGCAATGAAAAATAATCGTTTAAACGGGAATAGTACTTTTCCATTTCTTTGTAACGGATAATCTTTTTGAATTGCTTTTAATACCAAATCTGAAAAATCGTTTCGTTCCAAATCATTTTCCAATTTTTCCAGATATGGTTTAAGTCCTGTACTTCTTATCAATTCTAAAATTGCCATGTGAGAATCAAGTACATGTATATAATTCGATTCCCAAATCTCTACCGAATTAAATAATGCCCATAAAAGGTCGTAATAAAAGGAATAATCATGAATGGTAAACAAACTCTTTACTTCTCTGGTTTTTGAAGCCCAACGAGGATTTGTAGCAATTTTTGCGATTGCTTTACCTAAAAGCATATCCCAAAACAAGGGTATCTGAATTGCAATTAAACCGTTATCCGATAGTAAGTTATAAAATTTTTTTAATAATTTGGTATGATCAGGAATCCATTGAATGGCAGCATTTGAAAACACGATATCGTATTTTTCTGTAATTTCGTCTTTCCCTGCATCAATTATTTGCCAGTTTTGTTTCGGATAATCTTTTTTCGCCTTTTCAATCATAGCGGGTGAAGAATCAATACCCGTAACCGCTGCATCAGGCCACTTGTGCACAAGAATTTGCGTACTATTTCCAGGCCCGCAACCGATGTCTATTATTTTCTTCGGATTAGCAAAATCAATCCTGGAGACCAAATCTATTGAAGGCTGTGTTCTTTCTTTATCGAATTTTAAATATAATTCGGGGTTCCAGTCTTTATTCATATCATGAACTTGTTTAACTTTTTCGTTAATTAGCTTTTTATAAACATTTGAAGTTTCTTTTTGATCGCCAGTAAACATTAATTGATCGTTATAATTTGTTATAAATATTTGATTATCTTTTACTTTTATACAGGGCAAATCATCAGCAATTGGATAAAAATTGTAGGATAAACAAAACCGCCCATGACTATCAAATGGAATCAAACCTGATTTAATCAAATGTTTTTTATGTGCTTCAACAAAATCAAATAATATTTTATTTTCATTTTGAAAAGAATTAATTGTGTGTTGTATTTCAATCTCCTTAAGTAGTTTATCTCCCCTCAAACCTTTACTAATTCCTTTAGGATAATTAAATAATTTCAGTTTAAACAAATCTTCCGGCTCAATTTTATTATATATCCAAAGGTTAATTATATTTGCGACGTTTTTATAATCGCTAGTTTTTGTTTTACCCAGCCCCACTCCGCTATCAGATATGTTAATTTCCAAATAATCTATATCATTTTTCGTTATAACATAAACATTTCTTTTATTCCTATTAATTTCCAGAATTTCTTCTCCAATTTCGTTAGAATCTTTATCGATCTCATGAGTAAATCCCAACTTAATTAACTCATCTATCAAATTAATCATAATGGGTAATTGATATGTCATGTAAAATGTTTTTGTAAATATCAACGCAAAGTACTGGTTTTATGTGAAAAATGCAAAAGTGGATGGATTGAGATTCACCTTACCCAATCACCTTTATCAAAGCCAGCAATATTTCGTAACGATCGTCGCCTGTCATTTGCGATTTAAACCAGGCGTAATACATCACAGCCTGCAGGTCCTCTTGTTGCATGGGAATCCAATCGAAGGAGACATCGACACGGTCGTAAAATTCTTTTGTTTTTGCAGATGCAGGATTCATGAATATTTCCCTGCATAGCTGCAGGTAAACCAATACGCGTTGGTATTGCTCATTGTCTTTGATCATGTCATAGGCTCGCTCTATCGATCGTATCTTATTCAATGCGATGTCATCATTACCCATGTCATATTGTACAATCATTTCGAGTAAATCTTTTTTTAACACCCATTCGATGCCCATTATTTTTTCCAGCCAGGTATTGGTGTGGCCAACACTCATCCATACTTTATTGGCTAGGTGTGGCTCTTTTATGTATAAATGATAAAGCCCCAGATTTAATTTCAGATTTAACATATCCGTGATGTTTTTTCCAAAGGAAGCGTTGTTGCTAACGGATTGTAATAGCTCCACGGCTTCGTTTATTTTTCCGGTAAAGAATCTGATGGCCGATCTTAAAAGATAATATTTATTCAGGAGGTCGAAGGATTGTATTTGCGTCATTTTGTCCAGTACGTCTTTGAACTGGTCAAGGTACATCCCCGCATCGTTAAATTTTTTATTGCGGTAAATAGTTTGTGCAATCATGTATAAAATGCTTGCCTGGTACTCATGATCCTTAGGTTTGAAACCCGTTTTATTCAGAAACTTCTCATAGTGATTCAATAAAAAAGGTTCGAATGAATAATAATCTTTTTTGGCAATAATGGCGCTCCGAAAAACGGACATCACCTGGTAAAATAATTTTGGGCTGCTGTAAATATCATGTTCCAAATGATAATTTTCGATCATTTGTTTGATGATCTCATCAAACTGAATATTTTTTCCCGTATGTTTATATCTGTTCAATTCTTCCCGTATAATAGCAAAGGCAATGGCAGCCCGTTCATTCAGCTCAACATTTATTTTATTTTGTTTGTGTTTGCGAATTAACTCTTTCAGCTCAGGTGCATAGGGAGTGTCAGAAAATTCTATTTGCAGGTTGTAAACTTGTTCCAGGTGTTCATACAATTCGTAATATAAGGCCTGATCTTCTGCCTTTTTTACATATTTCCAGGCTGTTTTATAGGATTTATGACCGAAAAGATAGCGGATCAAACTCAATAACCCCGCAATTTGAGCTGAAACAGACTGATCACCCTGCATCTGCTTAACCATGATGAATTGCATGATTTGACGCGTAAGATATTTTCGAAGCCCATGGTAAGCTTCAACATTATTTTTATGGTAAATAGCCTGGATAATGTCATGCTGAGCAGCCCCGGGATGCTTCCATAAATAATCGAAGAGCTCGTAATCTTTTCGTTGCTTGATCTTGCGCTGGCGGTTAACAAACGTTTTAAAATCCTTGATGTCTTCTAAAGAGAAAGTACTGATAATTTCTTCTAAAGCATCCATTATTAATATCCAGTGAAAGAAATGTTAGTATTTGAAATACAAATATATAAAATTATTTTAATGAATAAATTAATGTCCAAAACTACGAATCTATTCCCGAATAATATTAATTAAACCGATTAATTTGACTGCGACAAAAGGTAAGACAGATTGTCTCTATATAAAAGAATTTTTAAGATATACGAAACCAGAGCCCTCCTGTTTTAGGAGGGACGGGGAGGTCTAAAAGGAATAATAGATCTCAAAATCAAAAAGAAACTATAAGATAAACGAAAATGTTATGGCCCCTTTATTCATGCTTATAATATTTGATACGATAAATTTTACAAAAAAAAATAGCCACGAATACTGAATCATTTTCGGCATCCGTGGCTATTTACTTTATTTAAGAACTATAACGTCTTGGCTCTAGTATCTTGTTTCTTGAATCTATTATTGTCTAACAACCTGTTTTACAATAATTTTATTAGCAACATAAATTTTGAAAATAAATATGTTCCCCGCAATATTGCTCATGTTAAGATTCATGATGGGGGATTTTAACTGGCTACCTTGTAATTCCTGAACCAATTGTCCCAAATTGTTATAAATCTCAACTTTTTGGATATTTTCAATACTTCCAAAGTCAATGTTGATTTCGGTTGAAAATGGATTAGGATATATTCTGATATTATCCGCCGATATAGCTTCAGCGTTTTTCAGAGCAGCTGCTTCAAAATGAGCCCATGCCAACGATGCCTTATAATGGATGTACCATTTGCCATCGGAGCTTGCTGGAATACCGCTCGCCCATTTGTTGGTATATGCTACACCGTTAACTTCAACCAAATCCACATTCCATGAGTTGATATAAGCCATACCCTGGGTTGTTACCCAGCAAAATTCGCCAGCACCATTCTGGGTGATTGGAACTGTAATGGCAACCGGATTGGTACATGCTGTTGTAACAATGTTAACTGTGATGGTAGAAGTTGCTGTAAATCCGCCATCGGTTGTTTTAACTGTAATGATAGCCGAACCTGCTGCAATTCCGGTAACAATACCTGCAGCACTTACCGTAGCAGCGGCTGTGTTACTGCTTGTATAGCTTACCGTTTTATCAGATGCATTGGTAGGAGTTACAGTAGGAGTGAGGGCTGC
>CAYZNC010000203.1:4820-11432 GCA_964478555.1 uncultured Bacteroidales bacterium
AGTACAGTTACACCCGTAACATGAATAGAAGTGGTTTGAACAGTGATGGTAGAAGTAGCTGTAAATCCGCCATCAGTAGTTTTAACAGTGATTACTGCTGAACCTGCTGCAATTCCGGTAACAACACCTGTAGTACTTACCGTAGCAACGGCTGTATTACTGCTTGTATAGCTCACCGTTTTATCAGATGCATTGGTAGGTGTTACAGTAGGAGTGAGTGCAGCAGTTCCACCAACATTGATTGTTGCAGTGGCTGGAAGTACACTTACACCCGTAACGTTTACAACACCTGAGCTAGTTCCGGCTATTTCAATATGACCATAGGACAACGATGCTCTGTAATGGATATAGTAAACGCCATTGATCTTAGCCGGCATTGCGGTGGCAAATTTATTGGTATAATTAATACCATTGATTTCAAACAAGTCCACGCTCCAATTATTGATAGAGTTGATCGTTCCGGTTATAGACCAACAGTATTCGCCGGCACCGTTAAAGGTATATGGTAGACTTATCGGAACAGCGTTGCTGCAAGAGATAATTACATCAGCAACGGTAATGGCAGAAGATGCAGTGAATGCGCCATCGGTAGTTTTTACTGTAATTACTGCCGAACCTTGAGCCACGGCTGTAACAACACCCGAAGTACTGACAGTGGCCACAGAAGTATTACTGCTTGTCCAGCTGATTGTTTTATTTGAGGCATTAGCAGGAGTTACGGTTGCAGTCAATGAACCACTTCCTCCGGTAATTATACTAGTACTGGTTGGTATTACAGTAACACCGGTTACAGCCACGCTGTTGACAGTTACGCTAGAATTAGCTGTAAATCCGCCATCGGTAGTTTTAGCAGTGATAATGGCTGAGCCTTTGCCAACGCCCGTAACAATACCTAAATTGTTGACAGTTGCAACAGCAACGTTACTGCTGGTCCAACTTGCTGTTTTATCGGTTGCATCGCTTGGAGCGACCGTAGGAGTGATTATGGCAGTTTCCCCTATATTGATAGTTGAGGTGGCTGGTGATACAGTAACACTTGTTGCAGCTATATTACTGACAGTGATGGCAGCGGTGGCTGTAAATCCGCCATCGGTAGTTTTAGCAGAGATAATGGCAGAACCATTAGCCACTCCTGTAACATCGCCCGAATTGCTAACAGTGGCAATGGCTGTGTTACTGCTTGTCCAGCTAACTGATTTATAGGTTGCATTGGTTGGAGCCACAGTTGTAGCTAATGTGATAGTTTCTTTAACCCCAATAGTTGCAGTAGCTGGTAGTATGCTTACTCCTGTTGCCGCAACATTTGGGCCGGTGCCATAAACTTCAAATTCGTATAAGGAATATCCCCAGGATGTTGCCCTTTGGGTACCATACATTCTTACATATCTTGCGGTAACTGCAGGAAATGTTATATCATCAGTACCACCATTGCCGGCGTTTTCAGTATAAACGGTTGTCCATGCAGTTGCATCATTGCTTATCTGAATTTGGTACATTTGACCATAAGCAGCCTCCCAGAAGAGTTTGACTTCATTAACGGGATAAGCTTTGCCTAAATCAACATAAATCCAACTTGGATCTGTATAAGCACTTGCCCATCGCGTGTTATAGTCGCCATCGTTGGCAAGAAGCGGGTTAGCGCTCGAAGTGCCTGTTTCATTACCTGAAGTAAATACGGTGGTACGATATAAAGCCAGATTGCCAGTACCAGGTGTTTTTACAACGATGCTAAAATCGCTTGAGGAAGTTAACCCCTTAGGATCTTTAGCCTGGATTGTTATTTTAGCAGTACCTGTTGTGTTAGGCGCTATTGCCAGAACGATCTGATGGGCTGCATTAATTGTAACAGTTACCAAACCAGGGTATGTATTGCCAATCACTGAAAAAGAGAGTGCATCCCCATCAACATCAGTGGCGACACTATCAAGATCAAAATAATTTGAGATGGTTCCTGCATTTGTATCAAAAAGTCCTTTTGGAATAGGGCCTAAATTTGGGATATGGTTTCTTCCGGTTTCAATCTTAACATCTGCGTAAGTACTCATACTTTTCATAAGCGCCAACATATTAGTGCGGTATGGCTCTAGTTGATTATTATTACCTTGCCATGCCCAGGCTAATGCTCCAGCATAACCATTGTCATACAAATATTTATAATAAGTACCCCATGCAACACCAGCAGCATCCGTTGGGAAAAATTCTCCTGCAATTAGAGGTTTATCCAGTTGCCAATGAGAAGCAGGATAATTCATAACAGAAATTTCACTGGGCATCCAGTCGTAGTAATGGACCTGATAAAAGTCTAAAGTGCCATTAATATCGCCTCCTGCAGCAATCAGACGGCTGTCCGTATAGTAGTTTTTATACAAAACGTTTGAAGTGAGGATATCTGTGTTAGAATAAAGCGCCCATGAACCGTTTGTAACCAAAGCATCAGGGTCAGTCCTGTGTATTGCGCCTGCCAATCTATTTACAAAACGTTGTATGGTACTCATGGGTACGTGTCTTACAAAAGCCCATCCAAATTCTTCACTCATTCCTTCAGGCTCATTGAAAATTTCCCATGCTGCTACGGCAGGATGGTTTTTGAACGCACTAACCATGGGAATTAAAGCATTGTCGATATACGACTGAACGTTTGCGTCCACCGTTAGAAGTTTAAAAGCCTGGTCGGAAACTGCTATGGGATAGTCGCGTGTATTCAGCATGTCAAATGACCATAGGCTTAACACAAGCACTATATTATGATTATATGCCATATCCAGCACTTTTTTCATGTCGGATAAATGGCTTACCTCTAATCCTGTGCATTTGCCGTTTCCATCAAAATTCGGATTATTTGCACCATTAATATGTATCCAAAGTCTCATTGAGTTGCCACCTGCGGCCTCCCACTGGGCAAAGACATCATCAAATAAAGCAAAATTGGTTTGTCCAGGGCCAAAATCATTGGCAAACTGGTCCCAGGCAAGATTGCCACCACTTAAAAAAATATTTGTTTTGGTTCCGTCAGATCGAAGCACGGGTAACCGGTTCAACTGACTGTTTGCTGCAATGGCAGTAAAACAGCATAATAAAATACATAGAAATCTTCTCATTTGTTTAATTTTTAGTTAGTTGTTGTAAATTATAATATAGTTAATTGTTCTTCAAAACTTCATTGAGAAAATTTCCGGCAGTCCCTTTGATTCGAATTCACTTATCAAGTTAAACAATAGTAATCTCTTTGGGACCGCATGTCTCATCTATCTTTAATAATCAGAATTTGGCTGTTATCCTAACTTCTGAATTTTAGAATGAGGAAAACAAAAATATACAAAATTGTAAGTTTCCCGTTTTTTTGATCCATTTTTTTAGTAAAATATGAATGAACATGGGGTTTTTATGGTGATTTAAACCTTGCCATAATTTCAAACTCTGTCAGGGTTTCCCCATCAGGCAAGACCTCAAAGGTTTCAAAAACCTTTGAGGTCCGATACCTTTTTTTAATATCCGTTTTTATAATTAATTATCGTCTATAAACCAATTATATAATAAAAAAACATTTCATAAATTAATATCCTTTTATTCTACAATTTGGTTTGTTCAGGCGTTTTTTGAGGCGTAAGTTTGTGTCATTCATCAATAAAAACTAAACTATGGAAACAATTAAAAAGCATTGGATTACATCATTGGGAATGTTATTTCTATTCCTGGGTTTCTTGTATTTTCTTAAAATGGCTATTGACCAAAATTGGGTACCTCCGGTTGTTAGAGCTGTGGCCGGAATTGCTGCCGGAACTTCTTGTATGTTCATCGGGTTCTTATTTTTTAAGAAAGAGAAAATTACTACTGCAGAGCTGCTGGCTGGTTTTGGCATCAGTCTTATTTTTGCAACCTTTGCCTACACAAGTTTTTCCAGCAATATTCACTGGTCGACCAATTCACTGTTTATTTGTGTACTTGCACTAACGGGTTTATTTACCTGGGTTGGATATCGGTATAACCTCAGAATCCTTCTGGGTATTAGTATATTGGGAGGCCTACTGGCACCGGTAATTCTTAAAGCTGGACCAGAACAGATTTTTGCGCTCTTTCTATATCTTACCGTACTCAATATAGCTGCGTTGTTTATCAGTGTTTCCAAAGGATGGAACGAAATTCGGGTGATGTCATTTGCAATCACAGTGATTAATTACATTACCTATTATGTTCTGTTCGATCCTGCCAGCTGGGGAAAACCCTTCTTTTACATTTCCTGCATCTTTGTGGTTTATATGATTGGTACCATCATTGCGTTATTCCGTCAGAAAGAAAGTTTTGCAGGACTGAACCTGTATTTGAGTATCATTAATGCTATCAATTATGTGTTCTGGTCGATCTTTATTTTCAATCAGTTCGATATCTCCTATAATTGGGCTACCATCCTATCGGGATTTATTTTTGTGCTCACCGGTGCGTTTATTTATTTCTATTCCCGGAAGTGTATTGTTGCTCCTGCCATAACTTACTTTGGACTCGGAATATTACTGCTGGCCATTTCCGGGGGCGAAATGAAATATTTTTCTCCAAATGGAATCAATTATGTTATGAGTGCCGGTATTTGGTTGTTTCTGGCTGCCATTATGTTCGTTGCTGGTATTGTTAGTAAGAAGGATGAGTTGCAATACATCAGCACTGCTGGCTGGGTTTTATTACTTATTTATTGGTTATGTGTTGCTTGGGAGGTGAAGTGGGTGCCTTGGTTTGGTGTAACTTATATTCCATTTATCAATCCAGGTGCACTTATATGGATGGCACTTGCGTTCCTTGGTTTTGTTTATGCAGCATTTTTTAATCAGCGTAACCATGGGCTAAGTGTTGGATTGGGAATTCTTAGTCATATCGTCGTAGGTGGTCTTTTAACGATACAAATCACGAACGTATGGAAAGCATACTCGGTTGATTTTTCTGTTCAATTAGCGTTATCCGTTTCGTGGATGATCTATGCACTGGTTCTTTTTTTATGGGGTGCATACAACCGCGATACCATATTTCGTGTTTTTGGTTCCGTGGTGATGATCTTTACTGCCGTGAAAGTGTTCATTTTTGATCTTTCGGGTAATGCCACCGTCTATAAAGTATTATGTCTGATAACGATAGGCGTTATCGTTCTGGGGATTAGTTACATTAATCAACGATGGAATTTAAAAGAAACCTCGACAGAGAAAATATCCGAAACGAATAATGTCTAAATTTACTCACAGGTTTTTTTGAGAAGGATTATCCTTATTTAGCAATTTTTTTGAAGCACTAAAAACTATAGTTATGAATGCTATTAAGAAATGGACACCCCTGTTTGCTACAAATTTTTTGGGCGTTTTGAATAACAATTATTTACGATGGTTGATTGTTTTTTTATGTCTGATGATTTTCCGGCAGACCGATAAAGAATTAATAACCATGCTTGCCTCCGGTCTTTATGTGATATCCTATATATTTTTCTCACCGCTGGGCGGACGTTTAGCTAAAACACATCGTAAAAGTGAAATTATGTTTTGGTCAAAATGCGCAGAACTTGTTGTCTTTATATTAGCCTGCATAAGTTTTACCATTCAGAATATCCATCTTGCACTTTTCTGTGTGTTTGCGGTGGGTTTAATCAGTACGTTGTTTTCCCCATCCAAATATGGACTTATCCGGGATATTGGCGGCGATGAGGGTATTTCATTCGGCACAGGAACGCTTGAGATGTTTACCTTTTTGGGCGTATTAATTGGCACCTATCTTGCTGCCTTGATATCCGATCATTACAGTTTATGGCTTTTTGCTGGTGTATTGATAGCACTGTCGTTGATGCAGCTTGTTTCGAGCCGTTTATTGGGAAAAATTCAGGAAACGCAAACGATCGAGGTCAAAAAAGACACGCTAAACCCAATTACATTTTTCATTCAGTCGTTCAAATGGGCTCACACCATTCCCAACTCAAATATTATAGTATTGGGTCTTGCCACTTTTTGGATGATCGGTAATTTTATCCTCATGAATTTGACCGTTCATTGTGATAAGGTACTGCATATGACCAATACCCAAACAGGAATCATGATGGACATTTCGGGATTGGGGATTGGTATTGGCAGTATGCTCACCGGCATATTATCGAAGCGGAAGGTACACCTGGGCTTTACGCCGCTTGGCGCAGCCGGCATGATGATTTGTTTTGCCATTTTGTATTTCCTGAAGCCAACCGGTATCTTTTTTTCTACCATAGTCTTTCTGTTGTCCTTCTTCTGTGGAATGTACATGGTGCCGTTAAGTTCCTGGGTTCAGCATAGTGTGGAAGGTCGTTTACAAGGCGATATGCTGGCGTATTCAAACTTCATCATATTCCTGCTGATCCTTATTTCAGCTGTGATATTTGGACCATTTGTTAAATTTTTCGATACTAATATATTGTGGCTATTACTTTTAGGGATTGTTTTGAGTATGCAGATCGCATTATTAATAAACGTAAAGGAAATGGGGGAGAAAACAGTGGGGATGTTTAAGCATTCTGCCTCACCCCGTGAGGCCAACTAAAAAGTCCTTTGAGTGACTTAGTGCATCCCTTAGAGCGCCTTTGTGGTAAAATGTATTTTATTGAACCACAATGAA
>CAYZNC010000204.1:0-5803 GCA_964478555.1 uncultured Bacteroidales bacterium
AGTTTCAATTTAAGTACCATAATTAGATAGTTTTATGATTTTTTCTACAAAAATCACTCCTCAATTTTATTCAGGATGGCCGGTTTAGCATCCAGGTAAAAAAGAGAATCTTCAATGGCTGTTGTGTCAGGCTTGGCAAGATAGTTTTTGGCTTCACCGGTTAATTCAATGTTGGGTTTCAGATTAATGGTATCGTATGGAGTAATTTGGTTTCTGCGAAGCATAATATTTCCCAGCATTTTGTAATAATTAGTCAGATAGTCACGCAACACACCATTGCTTACAAATGTATACCTGAAACCTTTGGGACGAGGTATGATGCTTGAAATGAAAATACCTTCCGACAAGGTTAATTCACTGGGCAATTTGTTGAAATAGAATTTAGAAGCTGGTTTGATGCCATATATTCCAGGCCCCATCTCAATAATGTTAAGATACACTTCATACATACGTTCTTTACTTACCAGATGAAGGTTCTCAATGGTCCATACGATAAGCGCTTCTTCTAATTTTCGACAGATGGTTTTGTTGCCCCGGAGGAATATATTTTTGATTAATTGCATAGATATAGTGCTCCCTCCACGGGCAAAACGATGTTCTTTCATATTGGTTGCAATCGATTCGCGAAATGCATTTTGATTAAAGCCATGATGATAGAAGAAATCACCATCCTCCGATGTTAGAATCGAATACCTGAGGTAAGGTGATATGTCCTGTAAAGGTACAAAATCAGGATTTTCAGACCCCACTATAATGGACTTGATATAACGGTCCTTGTCGTAAACCCGGTGTGTAAAAGAACCATTCATCATCCTAAAATCCGTAGCTCCGTATTTGGTAATAACAAATCCCTTGCTTTCAAGCTTAGAATCGAACAAAACACTGTCCGGATTATCGAAATTCAGACTAACATTAAGATGATAGGCCAGTTTACCCTTAGTTTTTATACCGTCGAAATTTGAAAATAAACCGGCAGGAAGAGATTCGAACAGATCCTGAGCTTCAAATTCCTCACGGATAAACGAAAAAGTGAGTTTGCGGTCATTATATTTCTCATATCGCAGATAGGGTGAAAACGAAAACTTATTGATGTTTACGGTAGAAGCACTGTCCAATTCTACATACCGGTCGCCAACATGGAATGTAAAATCGATACTTCCATTTTTGGTCACCACCAAATCGGGACCAATACGGTTATATTTTATGGCCAGATTACTTGCTGAGGCATCGCCGGATATATTTAGCAGGTTGGCATTTTCTTTTTTAAATGATAGAGAGAATCTCAACGTATCAAAACCGATAAAAGCCTGCCAGCGTGGATTAATGTAAGGCAATTGCACCAACGATGTGTCGGTATGACATATTATGGCGGTCAAATTTCTTTCACCTCGATCCAGAACGCCTTTTATTAAACAATACTTTTTGTTACAATGATCGGAAGTGACCACGTCTCCCAAAAAAATATTTTTCTGATAGTTGAAATTGGCCAAATACACTGAGCTGACAATCGTGTCATGTTTATAAATAAACCCTGAATTTCTGATGGTTACCCACTTAGGACTGAATGCGAAGAACTTATTTTGGAGCGAATTCAGGATTTGTGCGTAATTGGTAACAGTGGAAGTATCCTGAGTAGTATTGTGTCGGTGCAGTAAATGAAGTAAATTGCTATTTAATTGAATATCAGTATTGTAAATGGCTATTCCGCTTAAACGTTTTTTTCCTATTAACATTGGCAATAAGCGGGGACTTACCAAAATGGAATCGGATTTCACAATGGTATCTCCTGTTTCCGATAATACATTCAAGCCACGAATATAAACGGTGGTAAAACCGTTAAAGCCTGCCTTTTTATAAGTAATATTGAGTTGATATGATGCTTTGGCCTGGTGCGAAATGACCGTAAGAATTTTAGTAAGGATAAACCCTCTGAAAACAAAAAAGCTTACTAACAATCCGAATAAAACAAGTCCTGAAATCTTAAGAAAGCGTTTCTGCATGCGAATATTTTTAAAAGCACAAAGATAAGTCTAAAGTACAAAGTTCAAAGTATAAAGTTCAAAGTACAATATGGTTTACCGATTACTGTTTTACCGATCACCGATCATCCTATTTCCGTTAGTCTGCAATTTTTTCCATTCACACCCTATTTTCTCCTTCTCGTCAGAAAAAAATTAAAGAAGAAGCTATGAAGTTGCACTTTTGTTTTAAAATTAAGGAGCAAATTTATGAATACAGTGAAGAAAATTATTTCAAACGGTTACATTTTATTGATACCTATTCTTATTTGGAATCTCTCATTTACATCCAAACTTCCACCGGCTTATGATCTAAAGAACTTTAATAGCAATATTCCAATCTTAATCTTAATCGGGGAGAATTTATTCAGATCGATTATTTTCATCCTTCCGTTATTCATTAAACTGTCTATTGGTAATAAAGCTGAAAAGTTTGGATTCATTGTCTACATTTTCGGTAGTTTATGTTATTACATATCGTGGGTAATTCTCATATATGCCCCTAACTCTTTATGGAGTAATGGTTTTTATGGATTTGCAGCACCATCCTATACACCCATTATATGGTTAATAGGAATGAGTCTTATGGCTAATTCTTATTACTTCAAAGTCAAATATATGAAATGGCATTTCATCATTCCAAGTGTTGCCTTTTCCATTTTTCATATAACACATACATTGATAGTATACCTGAGGATCAACTAAATATTATTTTTTTGTCCTTAACTATTGCAGTTGTCAAATTTTTAAACTGAACAGAAAATCTATAAAGCTATGAAGAAAATTGTATTGAGTATTATGATGGTGTTAACTATGATTGGACTGACCCTTGCACAAACCGGCATCACGCAAACCATTAGAGGGAGAGTCGTTGATAAGGATTCTAAATTAACATTGCCCGGAGCAAATGTAGTGTTACTTAATGTCAATCCTCCGGTTGGAACGTCCACTGATAAAGATGGTAACTTCCGGATTACAGGGGTTTCAGTGGGTCGCCAGGGGATTAGTATCAGTTTCATGGGATATAAAACAGTAACCATCGAAAATCTGATGATTGCATCCGCTAAAGAAACTGTTTTAGATGTGGAATTGGAAGAAAATGTGGTGGAGGTTCAGGCAGTGACCGTAAGCGCATCTTCAAGAAAGAAGGATGAACCCATCAATCAAATGGCGACCGTGAGTGCACGAGCATTTACAGTTGAAGAAACTGAGAAGTATGCTGGCAATCGCGGAGATGTTGCCCGCATGGCCATGAATTATGCAGGTGTATCGAGTGCTAATGACAGTCGTAATGATATCATTATTCGCGGCAATTCACCAAGTGGATTACTTTGGAGGTTGGAGGATGTGGATATTCCAAATCCCAATCACTTTGCGGAGAATGGAACTACCGGCGGACCTGTTGGCATGATTAACAATAACCTGTTAATGAATTCGGATTTTTTTACAAGCGCTTTTCCAGCCGAATATGGAAATGCAATATCAGGTGTATTTGATCTGAAGCTAAGGAATGGGAATAATGAGCGCCATGAATATACGTTGCAAAGTGGATTTAATGGTTTTGAGGTGGGGGCAGAGGGACCGTTTACTAAAAATCATAAAAGCTCATATGTGGCCGACTTTCGCTACTCTACCATGGAGTTGATGAGTAAATTTGTCGATTTTGGTACGGCCGGTGTTCCTAAATATAAGGATTTTACTTATAAATTGAATTTTCCCTTAAAAAATGGAAAAATAAGTATATTTGGACTCGTTGGTTCAAGTTCCATTGCCATGTTAAACCAGAATGCAAACGGAAATGATATGTATTTAACCAACGAAGAGAATCTTTATAACGGATCAAAAATGGCTACATCCGGCATTTCGCTTACGAAAAACCTGAATGAAAAGACCTATTATAAAATTTCATTAACGGGGTTGTATCAGCAAGGAAATACACAAATTGATACTATTGATATCAGTAATGAAGCCCATCGGTTTTACAATAATAATTATGCTGAATTTCGTACCTCATTGAGCGGTTATATCAACAAAAAATACAATTCCCATTTGTCAACCAAGGCTGGTCTCATTATCGATCGTATGGGATATGACCTTCTTACACAACAATATAAGAATGAAGACCAGGGTTTACGCACCTACATTGATGACCGGAAAGATTTAATGAATGGCGTTGATCTCTATCGTGTATTTTATCAGGCAACTTACAAGTTTTCCAACGTGTTTAGTATAAATCCGGGCATTCATTTAATATATTTTGATTTTAACCAAAAATATTCCATTGAACCCAGAATTGGCTTATCCTGGCAGGTTGCATCCAACCAAAGATTGAGCCTGGGGTATGGCCTTCATTCAAAAATACAGTCGCTGTATACTTACTTCATAGGTACTCACCAACCCGATGGTTCCTTTGTGGAAGACAATAAGAACCTGGGCCTAACTAAATCGCACCAGTTTGTTTTAGGGTACGATGCTCGTATTGCAGAAAATACACGCTTGAAAGCCGAAGCCTATTATCAATATTTGTTTAATGTCCCGGTACAGGAAAGGTTAACATCCTTCAGTATTCTAAATTATGGAGCAGGATGGGGGCCAAACACTTCCGATAGTCTCGTTAACAAAGGAAAAGGTAAAAATTATGGATTGGAATTAACCCTTGAAAAATTCTTTAGCAAAGGATATTATTATCTTACCACGGTATCTTTGTTTGATTCAAAATACACCGGTAGCGACGGTATTGAACGAAATACGGCTTTTAATGGTAATTATATTGTTAATGGGTTGATTGGTAAAGAATTTACAATTAAAGAAAGAATGATATTTGCCCTCGATTTTAAAGTAGTTTACGCCGGTGGTAACTGTTATACACCCGTCGATTTGGTTGCATCGAGAGATGCCGGGGAAACAAAATGGAATGATAACGCTGCTTTTAGCAAAAGATTCGATGCATTTTTCAAAGCAAATATACGATTAAGCTTTCGAATGAATGGCAAGAAGGTAAGTCACGAGTATCAATTCTACATTGAGAATTTTACCAATCATAAAAATGTATTGTACCAGACGTATAGTAAATCAAAGGATGCGGTGGTTAATACTTATCAATTGGGCTTTTTCCCGATGATATTGTATAGAATGAATTTTTAATTATATGAACTTAACAAAAAAAATTATCATTATTTGTTTGCTAGCCGGGGTACTGATCCCGGCCTATTTTATTGGTGCTCAGTATATCGAAAATTCAAATCATGCATTTCATGGTCACGCTTTTCTTGCCAATATTTTAATTAATGTTGTTTTTACGCTCGTAGTTACAGCTGCTATTTCAACGGTTAATCTTTCAGTAATAAAGCGATATCTGAACAAGAAATATCCTTGGCATGTGAATAACTGGAAACGAGTTATTTTTGAGTTTGTAAGTACCAATATCTCGGCTGTTGCGCTTATTACCATATTCGTTATTATCCTTTATTACATGTACCCTCAGAACATAAGAAAGCCAGAAATGCTTGGTCCGGCTATTTTCAGGAGTGCTGTTATTGCTCTGATAGTAAATAATATAGTAGCTCCAGTGTATGAGGCTCAGTTTCTTTTCAGGGAATGGATCAGTTCCAGAATTGAAACCGAACAATTAAAGCGTGAAAAAGCCGAATCGCAATATGCTGCATTACGTAACCAGATCAATCCTCATTTTCTGTTTAATAGTTTGAATACTTTACTTACGATGGTAGCAGAGAACCCGAAGGCCTCGCAATATGTCGAAAGTCTTTCGGAATTTTTGCGTTATG
>CAYZNC010000204.1:5813-11380 GCA_964478555.1 uncultured Bacteroidales bacterium
TGCAGGCTCATGAAAAAGAAGCCGTTTTATTGGAAGAAGAATTAAAACTAGCCAATCAATATATTTTTATTCAGAAGACAAGGTTTGGAGATAAATTAAATGTAGTCACTACAATTCCTCCGTTATTTCTCACTTATGCCATACTTCCTTTTTCCATTCAGATGCTTCTCGAAAATGCCATTAAACACAATGTAGTATCGAGGGAGTATCCTCTACACATCAATATTTTTGTTGAAGATAGCTATCTGGTTGTTGAGAATACGCTGCGAACTAAGTTTGAAAAAGATCCATCAACCGGCATCGGACTTAGCAATATAATCAACCGGTTTAAATATTTAACTGATCGAAAAGTGTTGATTAGTGAAGATGATGGTACATTCAAAGTTTCCTTACCTTTAATGAAAATGAGCATATGATCAAAGCGTTAGTAATAGAAGACGAAGATCTTGCAGCAACTCGGCTTGTTAATCTTTTACAGCAAATTGAACCTGATATTGAAATTGCGGGTCCCATCGATTCCGTTGAACAGACTATTTTGTATTTGCAAAAAAATCAGCCCGATTTACTTTTCCTGGATATTCAATTAGCCGATGGCAAAAGCTTTTCCATATTCGACCGGGTAAAAGTTAATGTACCCATTATCTTTACTACGGCATATGATGAATACGCCATAAAGGCATTTGAGCTTAACAGTATCGATTATTTGCTTAAGCCGGTGAGCCTCGAAAAGCTCAGAGTTGCCCTTGATAAATATAAGAAGATCAGCGCGTATTATCAACGTGACCATATTAACGGACACTTAAACAACTTATTGCAATCCATTAAATTACAGGCTGAACCTACTTATAAAACGCGTTTCCTGGTTAACAAAGGAGACGTTCTTTTACCGGTTACTGTGGATGAAACAGCATATTTTTATGCCGAAGATAAGGCAGTGTTTATGGTTACTTCAGAAAATAAAAAATATTTAATTAACTATTCCCTTGAAGAGCTGGAAGAAAAGCTTGATCCTAAACATTTTTTTCGGGTAAACCGGCAGTTTATTTGCTCGATAAAAGCTATATTTAAAGCTCACAATTACTTTAATTACAGGTTGAAACTGGCATTACAACCCGAACCTGGAACAGAGGTGATCGTAAGCAAATCCAAAACAAGCGAATTTAAGGCGTGGATGGAGAAATGAGGAGTAAGTACCAAGTACTAAGTACAAAGTACAAAGTGTAAAGTACAAAGTGTAAAGTGCAAAGCTAACGGCTAATTGCTAACAGCTAATATCAATTTATATGGGTTTATTCAGTAAGAAAGTTAAGATTCCGGAGATGCATAACGTTATCTGGATGAATTCGTTAGTTAAACGTTCAAACAGTGTTAAATTTGTCGTGGAACATCCCGGAGCTATTATTTTAGCTTGGTTTCCTGCAACAAAAGAAATTTTTGATCAATTGTTTAATGTTGAAAAGGGAATGAATGTTGAAATAAAAATGGCCAATACCATTTCATCTATCATGGTGGAAGGAAAAACGATCATATTTCTGGAGCATTATCCTATTTATGAGAAAGAACGTGATCTAATACTTAACTGGAATGTTAAGCAAATTTTTGTACTGAATGCCTTGGATGAACCGCTTTTTCGGCTATTCGGTAGTGAAAGAATAGTTGGATTGATGGAAAGGCTAGGAATGAAAGAGGAAGACCAGATAAAACATCCCATGGTTGACAAATCAATTATGCGAGCTCAGCAGAAACTCGCACAAAAAAAAGTAGTTGATCATAGGGTTCAATCTATTGAAGAGTGGTTCAAGAGGTCTATTAATCCATTGGATAATTTGTAAAATGGGTTTTATTAGACGGAACTACGGGGTTCAATTAGTTTTTTATCATTTTCATGGTTTCCATCAAAAATTTTATAATTTTGCATCTCTTTAATAAACACCATACACACTCACAATTATCTGTCAACATGCAGATTCACACTCACTCATAATATGCCCGGATGGCGGAATTGGTAGACGCGCTAGTTTCAGGGACTAGTGTTCGTAAGGATGTGCAGGTTCGAGTCCTGTTCCGGGTACCTGAATTAAATAAATCCTTGTAAACTAATTGTTTGCAGGGATTTTTTCGTTGTAGGGGATTGCTTTTCTTCCCTTGTTGCATTCATTTTATATTTTTATTAGTCGCGATGTGCCACAAGGATCAGCCATATCCAACATGTTCAGGCAATTAGGTGGGTCGTTTGGCATAGCCATTGCCACAACGTTTATAAGCATTCGAAGCGCCTTTCATTACAGCCGGTTGAGCGACCATATTTCCCTTTACAATCAAACTACATTCGACCGTTTAAACTCCTATACCGGTTTGTTCGTGTCGAAAGGCAGCGATCTTTTAAACGCGCAGTTAAAAGCTGCTTATGCTATAAAAGGAATCGTTTTTAAGCAGGCTATGGTTCTTACTTACAACGATGTGTTTATGTTGGTAGGATTCTTTTTCGCAATATGTCTCCCTCTTTTATTGCTTTTTCGGATAAAAGGGAAAGGCAAGAACTTGGAAAAAGTTGAGCAGAAAGTTGAAGCTCATTTGGCAGATTAATGCTAAACTTTATTTTTTGATTTTTCGCAGCTTCAAATTTATTTTCGATTCTTACCGATACCTTTTTCTTAATTGTGGTACTTTTATATAACAACACCTTCGAAATTGGACGAAAAAGAACAAAACATAGCTGCCTTTATGCACTTGTATAAACCTGTGGAAAGCCAAATATCGGCATATTGCAGGGTGATTACGGGAAGTGAAGAGGCAGCAGGCGACCTTTTGCAAGATACACTTTTGGCAGCCTTCGAAGGATTTAAGGATCTGCACAAAACCGAATCATTTATTTACTATTTGTGCAGTATAGCGAAGCATACTTTTCTTAAACAAAAACGCAGATGGAAATTTTTCGGAGATTCTACCGATATTGAAAAGAAAAATACAAGCATTTCTGCTGATTCAATTGAACTTCAGCCTGATATTCAGTTACTCTACAAAGCAATCGCAAAACTCAATAACGATCAAAGGGAAGTGTTGCTTATGTTTCATATCATGGGCTTTTCAATTAACGAGATACAGAAACAACTAAAATTGACAGAAGCTGCTGTAAAAAACAGGCTTCAACGGGCACGTAGCAGGCTTAAACTTCTGCTTTCCGACAAAATATCGGACATAGCCACTGCATTTCCCGCAAACCTTTCTAATACCGAGCTGATATGAAAAGAGAAAATACAGATATCGAACGGTTGTTTGAAAAGTTATTAAACCAACCACCCCTTATAAACGAAGAAAAAGTGCACTTTTTACTCGATAATGCTACGAAGTCGGCCACTTCAAGGCAAACACCCAAACATTTTTTCAAAACGCACTTAAAATTAATCATCATGAGTACTATTATTTCTTCCATATTAGTGAGTATTTTTTTCCTTGTAAACTTTACCCACAAACAGACCTTAACGACAACGCCGCAAAGCACAGTTGTTACTAATCCCGTTGCCCAAAATAGAGCAATAATGCCAGCTGATACAGGTGTTTTAATGCTTAATCATGCAGAAAATGAAATGTTCACAAATGCCAAAGCTGATTCAATAAATAAAGATGAACAGGTTCATAAGCCTGAGACCATTCCCGAATGGGACAATAAGCCAGTATCCGGAGACGACTATGTGATGGAGCTAACCAACCAGGAACTCAGAAATCTTGGGGTAATTTTAGGCGATTCGTCTATATATTACTTAAACATTACCAGGGATGGCATCATTTCCGGATATAACAGACCCTATTTTTGGGATGATCCAAGCAGAAGATTGAAAGGTCAGCCAATAAAACGCAGAAAAGCAAAGGGTGTAAAGCTTGAAAAAATTGTCTCCTTTTATTCTTTTTATATTCCTTTTTCTACAAATGAACAGATTATCAATAGTTTCAACGATATGTCTGTTTCTTTCTATAACGAATTAAAACCGGTATATCCGAAAACAAAGCACATTGATTCGTTTTATTACCGGCGAGATACTACTACTGCTTATGGTAAAAGCCTATTCTCAACAATAGATTCTTTAAATGTATATACCGAACGAAATTATATTTACAACAATCAGTTTATCCCTTTGAAAAGTATGGACGACACACTGATTCCGGTACATGTTACCATTAAAAAATTTACTGACCCGATTAAAAGATCAAGAATATTGTGGTTTGTTTCAAATGATGACTTCTATAAAGCATTGCCGGAAAGGTACCAGGAAAAAATCCGCAACTTCTATGAATCCCAAAAACTTCTAAAGAAACGATATCCCGATGCAAACCTTGTAGACTATACAAAACATTATGAGTTTTACGATTACATGGAAAACCTTAATTTTATTGAACTGTCGAATGAGGAGCTTAAAAAAATAGGAATAACTTTTGTCAGCGATACTAGCAAATTTCGCAGTGGTTTGGAGTACCAGGATGGAAACCGTAGTACGCTTTGGTGCATAAGTCCATACACTATGATGACGACAAGTAAAAAAGTACCGGATAAACTTAGTTTGTATGCACCTTTTCATTCCGGTTTTAAATCAAAAGTTCTTTATAAATTATCCGGAGCAATTGACAGCACGCTTAAGATGAAAGAATTAATTCCCGTGAGAGTGAGACAGGAACAATTCAAAGATTATTGTCCATGGCTGGGAGAGGACATGATTTTTTGGTACGTCCCAACGGAAGCATTTTTTGATTCTCTTCCTGCGCGCATTGGCAACATTCTTAAGCAGGATTACCGTACTATTATGATACGTCGTGATCCCAATGTGCCCATTGCCGAGAAGATGAAATTAGCTTCGTCGTGCACCTATTTTGAAGAATGCAAGTCCACGTTATTTGATGTAAACTTCACCATATACCCAAACCCGGTATCCAGCGATATGACGATTGATTTGCAACTGCAAAAACCCGAAGCGCTTAGTATTTCAATTTTCTCGGTATGGGGAAGCAAATTACTATCCTTGCAGCCATTAACAAATATGCCGGTAGGTACCCAACGTCTTACCTTTTCAACTTCATCGCTGGGAGCGGGGATATATCTGGTTACCATTCAAAACAAAAAAGGAGAATTTAAAACACAGCGGATTATTAAATTGTAAAAAGTGAATTTATCTCTAGAGAGAGCCAAAATAGCTATCCTGAAGATTTATAGTTTAGAAAAAAAAGCCACCAAGGCGCCAAGGCTCAAAGAATCACAAAGAAAATATTTCCGTTTGCCTTTGTGTTCCTCTTTGTGTCTTACTGGTAAACGAATTAAAGAAAAATTATGGTTAAGAAGAAGCCGAAACCCTTGATCAATCACCATTTTCTACATTGTATACCATACACATAATGAATGAATTATGTAGTCAACAAAAGGCAACTATTAAGTTCAAAGTAAAAAAGTTTTAAAGTTTCAAAAACTTGTGCTATTTTTGCAGCTCTCAAAAAAACACGCGCTTCACCAAGCGCACAAATGCAATGCCCAGGTGGTGAAATTGGTAGACATACTACTTTGAGGGGGTAGCGCCGTCAAA
>CAYZNC010000205.1:0-11375 GCA_964478555.1 uncultured Bacteroidales bacterium
TTGGTTTTAAGGATAAAAGCTTCGAGGTTGGAAGCAAAGATTAGCAGGTTGTACGCACCTGTTATAGCCCCTTTTTAAAGCCTGTCAGACTACCGGCGGGCTTTAGAGATATTTTTTTAATTAAATAAATTTGTTATACGATTAATGTATCGTATATTTGTATCATATTTATAAATCATATATTATGAAAATAACTGCATTAATTCCTGATGAAATAATAAATGATATTCAGGAATACACCGAAGGGAAAAATATTACCGATAGCCTTATCAAGGCTCTTTCAGATTGGCTTTATATAAAAAGGATTCAAAAACTCAATAATGATGTGAGAAAAGAACCTTTACAATTTATTGACGGGTTTAACGCAGAAACTTTACGTAATTCACGATAAATATGATTTTAATTGATACAAGTATATGGATTGAATTTTTAAAGTCAAATCCGGATTACATAGAGGATGTGGAATTATTATTAGAAAGTAAACAAGTTATAACGATAGAGCCAATTTTTGCGGAATTACTTTACGGTTCAAGAAGTGACAAAGAAAGGAACATAATTCTTTCATACTGGAAAGTATTGCCTCGAATTAAGTTTATGGAAGGATCATTTATTGAAGCGGCAGATTTTGCAAACAAAAATAATTACCCTAATGTGGGTATCGGACTGTTCGATTCAATGCTCTCTAAAGCTGCAATTGATAATAATTGCCACATTTGGACATTAGATAAAAAGATACAAAATAATCTGGATAAACAATTTCTTTATAAATCATAAACGAAAAAGAGATTTGGTAGCAATTTGCGACCTTACAAATAATTACCAAGTGTAGCTACATTGACACTATAATTTGTAAAAGTTTAAATCACTTTACCCATGGAGAAACTTACCGAACGCTTTATCCGTTATGTTAAAGTCAATACGCAGTCCGATGACAATTCACAGACATGCCCTTCCACACCAGGGCAAATGGTGCTGGCTAAAATGCTGGTCGATGAAATGAAGGCGATTGGGTTGCAGGATATTTCCATCGACGAAAATGCTTATGTGATGGCTACCTTACCAGCCAATATTTCTAAAATAGTACCGGTGGTGGGGTTTTTGGCACATTTCGATACTTCCCCCGACAATACCGCCGAGCATGTGAATCCGCAGCTGGTGGTGTATACCGGTAAGGATATGGTGCTAAATGAAAAGGAAAATAGTATACTTTCTGCACAGGAATTTCCGGCTATCAATGATTACATAGGGCAAACCCTTATCACCACCGATGGAACCACCCTGCTTGGTGCGGACGACAAAGCTGGAATTGCCGAAATTGTCACCGCCATGGATTATCTTATACAGCATCCTGAAATTAAACATGGCCCTGTACGCGTCGCATTTACGCCCGATGAAGAGATAGGCAGAGGTGCCGACAAGTTTGATGTGAGGAAATTTAATGCCGATTTTGCCTATACCATGGATGGAGGCCCATTGGGTGAGTTACAATACGAAAATTTCAATGCGGCAAAGGCTAAAATAACCGTACGGGGATTAAATGTACACCCCGGAACCGCTAAAAACCAGATGAAGAACGCTATGCATATAGCTATGGAACTAAATCATATGCTCCCCGCAAGCGAAATCCCCGCACGTACCGAAAATTATGAGGGCTTTTTTCACCTCACCGCTTTCACCGGCACGGTTGAAATGAGCACATTAAACTACATTATCCGCGATCACGATCTTAAACTTTTCAATAACAAGAAGGATCTTCTGTTAAGAATTGCGGATTCCCTCAATGCTAAATATGGTCTGCACACAATAACCGTCGAAATGGTTGATCAGTATTACAATATGAAAGAAAAGATCGTGCCCATGTTTCACATTATCGACTTAGCCCGCAATGCTATGGAAAATTGTGGCGTCAAAACAAGGGTTATTCCCATTCGTGGGGGAACGGATGGCTCGAGGCTATCATTTATGGGGCTGCCCTGTCCGAACATATTTGCCGGTGGCCTCAATTTTCATAGCCGCTTCGAATTTGTACCCGTGCAATCGATGGAGAAAGCAGTTGAGGTGATCGTAAAGATTGTGGAGATGAATGGGGGGGTGGCTTCGCCAGCGGGATTCTTCAGTTGACACTAGCTTCGGACTTTATCTGATATGCCACTTGCAATTACCCCAAACCCCTTTAGGGGTTTGGGGTAATTGAAGGTAGTAAAATTTGTCCATGACACATAAATCTACCTACTGAATGGAATGATGTATATTTACCATATTTAAAAATTCAAACCATGAAATCCACAGTTCTGATATTGATGTTTGTTAGCATATTTTCTTTGTCGTTCGGACAACAAAAGGGGCCTGTTAACTATGATTATTTATGTCAGACATGGGTCCTTAAAAAAGCCACGGTAAATGGTAAATCAGAGGAACCAAAAGGAAACGCTGAAATTATTAAATTCATTTTTATAGAGATAGTACCTTTCAGTTTGGAAATGCTGATTCCATAGAGACGGAAAAAAGCATTTGGGAATTAGACAAGCGAAATAACCGAATTAAAATAATCTCTTTAGAAAAAACGGTACTCATCAAAGTAACAACGTTAACGCAGGAAACGCTCATTTTAAAAATTACAGCGATAGAGGCACAAAATGATAATGACCAGATTGAATTAACAATGGTTCCTGAGAAAAAATGACTTTTGACTTGCGCTGAATCAATCTACCTTGTCTTGATTCTTGTCTCTAATAACTTACGTCTATCTCTTATAAATATTCGCAATAATTCCCGTTGTGAATACGGTTGCGCTTTCTAATTTTGATGACAGATAACTCCGCGCAACTCTGCGGTTTTATCTGCGCAACTCTGCGAGAACTTTTTCCTGTGTAATCAGCGAGAACTTACCAAACACTCACCGTATTCTTCAAGCTGTTGAGATGTTCCATATCTTCCCCGGAGATTTCAAAATCAACATCGAAATTTTCCCGGACATACTTGGGGTGGATCGATTTTGGCAGCGGAAGTACCTCTCTTTGCAATACATACCGGATGCAGATCTGAGGCAATGTTTTGTTATATTTTTGAGCTATCGTGGTAAGCTCTTCATTTTCCAGTATTTTACCGGTGGCGAGCGGCGAATAGCCTTCTACCAGAATATCATTTTTCTTACAAAATTGCGTAACCTCTTCCTGCGTATGACCGATATAATATTTAATTTGATTTACCATTGGTTTGATGGTGCAGTTATCGAGAATAGCGGTAACATCTTTAACATTAAAATTTGAAATGCCAATAGCGCGGCAACGACCACTCTTATTTATTTCTTCCATGGCTTTCCAAATCTTGATGTTTTCTTTGGTGAAATCTGCACCCATTCTGTTCCATGGCCATGGGGCGTGAATCAGGTAAAGGTCTATATAATCCAGGCCAATGTTTTCCATAGTGGCATCAAAACTTTTCAGGGCTGTGTCATAATTTTTGATTTCAGCAGGCAGCTTCGAGGTAATGAAGATTTCACTTCTTTCGATCCCAGAATCCCGGACTGCACTTCCAACATTTGGTTCGTTACGGTAGGCAAGCGCCGTATCGATATGTTTATATCCGTTTTTTAAGGCAGCGGATACGGACTCATAACAAACTTTTCCATTTGGAATTTGCCACGTTCCAAAGCCGATGGCAGGAATTTTAATCCCGTTGTAAAGGGTAAAATATGAATTACTTGTCATGGTTAACTTTTTTATTGCTACTAAATCTGATTTAAAAATATTATTCCCAAAGATACAACGAAATACGGTCCTTTGTTGTTCTCAAGGATGAGTTTATTTAAGAATGATTGATGGAAAATTAGTTTCCATTTGGTTGTAGTGTGTTCCTCCCCTCTCACTTCATAGGCTGTGTGAAAATGACCTTGCACCTTATCTGCCCCTAAATCCCCTAAAGGGGACTCCCTTACCATCAAGCAGTTGCGGAAGCCCCTTTAGGGGTTTGGGGCAAATTATGTAAATTTTCACACAGCCTCTTCAGGAGAGGGGCCGGGGGTGAGGCCAAAGATGGTTGAAATAAGCTGCATCTGCGCCAATCTGCGGTTTTATCTGCGTAAATCTGCGAGAAATTTTCTGACTAAATGCCGCCATCGAGACTAGGAATCAGTTTGCGTAAGCCCGCCTGTTGCTGGAAGGTCTGCGAGAAACACAATCAAAACAACCATCCACACCATAACTGCATATAAAAAGTACCACAAGGTCTCCTGTCCGGGAGAGACTGATGGAGGCCCGAATATAACAAGCGAACCTGTGGATATGGCATGAATGATTTGCATCATCAGAATACTTTGCGTACGGGCATATATAAAAGTCATCAAAGTTCTTACGGCTGTGTGTAACAAAACAAACGAAAGGAAAAACGGTAACAGGTAAGCGCCATGTGGTGAAGCTGCACCAAGAAAATCAATGACAGGCAAATGCCAAAATCCCCACAATAACCCGAGCATAATGCCCGCACGGAGATTATTCATTTTCAAAAGTAAGCGCGGTAGTGCAAAGCCTGTCCATCCGATCTCCTCAAAAAAGGCCGCAGGAATGCCAAATAGAATGCCTATCGCGAAAAAATTAGGAGCAAAAATTTTAGATACAAAACTAAAGAGGAAAAGGAGCGTTAAGAGGATAAGAAAGGGCAGAAGCAGGGGGAAGGCGTACCAGCCCAATGGCAGTTTCCAGTTGCCCATTCTTTTCAAAAGATCTTTTAACCCCGCTCTGCCTTTTAAAACAAAAGTTGAAATAATACCCGACAGGCTCGGACCTAATAACATTACAGGAAACATAAGTAACCCATCATTCTTGGTTATGGCTTGCCCAGTGAGTAGTTTTGGGGCAACTAAAATAAAAGCGCCTATCCAGGATATCCCATAAGCGAATATAAAATAACTGGTAAGTGGTTTTCCCCTGATTATTGATTTAACTGACATAATGCACTATTTTAGAATTTAACAACATTTTTCTTTTGTTGTTCATCCTATTGGCATACAAACAAATTGATATAAGTAACAATTTTGTTTGCATTGAAAGGTAGTTATGGTTTGGTTTTATAAATTTGTAAAATAACGAACCCAATTTAGATTGGCATTAATCAAAAAAAACATGAATAACAACATCAATCTTACATCAACAATAACATGTCCGGTTTGCGGGTTTTCCAAGACTGAGATAATGCCGACCGATTCCTGCCAATATTTTTATGAATGTGAGAAATGTAAAACGCTTTTAAAACCAAAACCCGGAGATTGTTGCGTTTTCTGTTCTTATGGCGATATCCCATGTCCGCCCGTTCAGGATAACAAAAACTGCTGTAATTAATTGCAGTTGTAACCTGAAGTCGAAGGGAATCTTCAAATATCAATACTGGGTTATCATTCAGAAAATCTGCGGTAGTATAAGGATTGTTTTATGATTATTTTTGTAAATTAATCGACAAAAACAAATGAAATTAGAACACCTCTTGCCAAAAAAAGTATACATCCCTCTTATCGCTGGTCTTCTATTACTCAGTTTGTCAGCCATTGCCCGGCGTCAGATGATAAACCCCAAAAGAGGGATGGGGACTTTGACTACCGGTTCTAATTTTGTAAGTAGCCCGGAAATCATGCCGGATACCGTTTTTACAAGTCACAAACTAATTTATGCTGATAATTTTACAAAATCATTGGATACTACAATTTGGGTTTCTGAGATAGCTCCACAACCCAACTCCTGGGTCTATACCCACGATGGCAAACTAGTGCTCGATACCAAAGGTGGCGTAACCGTTTGGCTCAATAAGCGAATTCAAGGAAACCTTATTATCGAGTGCGATCGAAAGGTGGTGATTGGCGAAGGAAAAAACGACCGGCTTTCTGACCTTAACTTTTTCTGGATGGCTACCGATCCCAAAAACCTCAATTTGTTTACCCGCAACGGTGTCCTTGAAAAGTACGATTCGTTGCAATTATATTATGTTGGTATGGGCGGAAATACGAATAAGACAACCCGCTTCAGGAAATACGAGGGCAATGGGAAACGGACGCTTTTGAAGGAATATGCAGACGCTGACCACCTCCTGAATGCGAATCATTCCTATCACATAAAAATTGTTGTAAAAGAGGGGGTAACATCATTTTGGGTTGATGGGGTCTGCTTTTTCAGCTATGTTGATCCATCACCGCTGAAGGAAGGCTATTTTGGCATTCGTTCTACATGGTCTCACCAGGAAATTAGAGGGTTTCGGTGCCTTAGCGGAAATTAACCAAAGAACGCAAAGGAAAGGTTCAATCGTAAAATCTCCATTGGTTGGATTGGGATAAAGCTTTACTGCCCGGTCATGAACTTTTTGATTCGATTATTTCGGTTGATTGGTAAAAGTCGTCTGGAAACACCCCAGATCAGGTGCTGTACCCGAATAAGGGAAACCAATATTCTGTCCTGCATTAAGCAAATCGCTGCCCGACGCCAATTTCATAAAATTATTGACTGGTAAACTGCCATCCGGTTGACGGGGTGCTGTGAGTAGACTTAGATCAAGGCTTAAAAAATCATGATCAGTTATGGTAACATTTAGGGTAAAATAGTTAAACGCTACATCACTTTTGGTCTGGTCGAGGTTGGTTATTTCAGTACCTCCTTTATAACCAAGATTATTCCTCATTTTATGCCCATAACCAGGCACATTTGTTACCGTATTGTCTGAACTGTTGTAAGTTACATTAAGCATATTGTAGTTGCTGGAATTTAAATATGCCGTGTTGTTATACCAGTTACACCCACCAGTATGATGATTGGCGTAAAATCCACTGGCTTTATTTCTTACGGCCAGGCAGAATTCTATGGTATGTTTTGGAGAAGGATCCGGAGGAGTAACATTTTTAACCCCATAACCGCCTGCTTTAAACCCATTCCCATTTGCCAACCTGGCGAATGAGGCAGAATAACCATTATAAAAAGCCCAACAATGATCAAAAGTCACCGGAGCATATGCATGAATCAAATCATACCCGTCATCACTGTTAAACCAAGCCCTGCAGCCTCTGAATACATTGCCTGTGCCATCTGCGGAAACATGGCAACCAAAGCCATCCGTATTTCCTCCTAATTTATCCTCCGAAACATTATCCCAGTTCTCGTACGCATCGCAATTTAGAATCAAATTACCAGCTGCATTTTTGATCAGGTAAACACCTATGCCCATTCCATTGTGCATTTTTAAACCTTCCAGTATGTTATTACTACCCTGCACTTCAAAGCATTCCGATTGGGTATGCGTAAGGATGGTCACCTGAACTCCGGTAACTTCAATTCCTTTGATATAAATCCACGATCCCATTATCTGGAAAGCATGTACCCTGCAGCCTGCCGGTTTTACATTTGAATAATCAAACACCGGTGTTTCACCTGGGTATGCCCAATAGTTTATGAGTTTACCTGAAGTTCCGCTTTTATCTAGGTAGGTAACATAAGCCCAAATTCTGGACATCATTGCTATCTGAGATTCGCTCATTACATATGTTCCTCCTCTCACATAGACAGTATCGCCCGGAGCAACTGCCTTTTGAGCTCTTTGAATTGTTGAAAACGGTGAAGTTATGGAACCTGCATTAACATCATTCCCATTCGTGGCTACATAGTAAGTTGAGGAAAAAGCACACAACTGATGGGAAAGGAACAACAGTAGAATGATTCTTTTTTTAATCATATATTATAAACGCCATTTGAATGATTTTTGGTCTAATGCTCTCATGGTGCAAAGGATTCCATCGAGGTGATCGTATTCGTGCTGCAATAACTCTGATGCGTCGTCTTCACATATCCACTCCTGAGGTATCCATTGCTCATCTAAAAATTTTATAGAAATGTTTTTATGCCTTTTTACTTTCACTAAAAGATTGGGAAAACTCATGCAATCATCCCATAATTCGAGTGTTCTTTCACTTTTATTAACGATCTCCGGGTTAATCAAAACAATGGGCTTATTAATGTTCATATAAATCAGCCGTTTCATGATTCCTAATTGCGGAGCCGCTATGGCACGTCCAAAGTTGTATTTGGCTCTGATCTCTTTCATTACATTGTCCAAATCGGCTACCCAGGTGTTAACAAGGGGCAGTTCTGATTTTTCAATGGGTTCAGATACTTCATAAAGTCGCGGGTCTCCCAGCAGTAACAAATCGCTTATTGTTTTCATATATCAGATCATTTTTTAGTCAGGATTGCCCCGAATTTACTATTTATTTGATTAACCAATCTTTTGATTAACCAATAATTTTTCAAATAGTCTGGAAATCCTTTATAATCGTTTACTACCAGACTCTCCGTTGCCAAAATAGTACATGCTTCGACCAGCAATTTAATAACTGCAATAAAAGGCGATTACTAAGAATTTCAAGCCACACGCGTTCGGAAACGCGCGTGAGCAGAAGTTATCTAAATTAGATGGAAGTACATCATCACTTAGTTTACAGCGAAGTAAACTTAAATTAACTAAACATCTTGTAACCTTAGATGTTATAATTTCCTAAATAAATTATCATGACAGACGATGTTAAACTGAAAGAAAAATCAAGGCTATCCGGCAAAAAGTCTGAAGCGGTAAAGCAAAGCGGTAATATGTACAAGGAAGCCCCCAACGATACTCTTGGTAAAATCGCTAATAAAATAATAAAGGATAGGGATGCATTGTCTGAAAACATCGATGATCTGCTGAAAAAGGCTGTTAAAGCTAAAATGCCGGCTAACATTAAACCCATGCTTGCAACTTTAGTGGAGCAACCCTTTGATGATCCCGATTGGGTGTTTGAGGTGAAATGGGATGGTTACAGGACCATATCCTACATTCAGCAGGGAGAAGTGCAGCTTTCTTCAAGAAATAATAAGTCATTTACCGAAAAGTATTATCCAATTACAAAATCCTTGAAGGAATGGAGATTCAACGCAGTGATTGATGGTGAAATATTGGTAATCGATGAGGAGGGTGTATCGAACTTTAGCGCCTTACAAAACTGGAGGAGTGAATCGGATGGTGAGATGGTAATGTATGTTTTCGACTTGTTATGGTATGAGGGAAATAACCTGATGAAACTTCCCTTAGCGGACCGGCAGGCTATGCTTAAAAAAGTACTGCCAACCAATAATGATAAGATAAGGTTAAGTCAGGTTTTCGTGGCTAACGGGGAGGAGTTTTTTAAAGCAGCAGAACAGTTAGGTCTGGAAGGAATGATAGCTAAAAAGGCAAATAGTCTTTATATTCCGGACCATCGTTCCACAGAGTGGTTAAAAGTGAAAGTCCAGAAACGACAAGAAGTGGTGATTGGGGGCTACACGCTTAATGAGGGAACGAGCAAACTATTTAGTTCGCTTTTACTGGGTGTTTATGAAAATAGGGCATTTCAATATGTGGGAAAGGTTGGAACAGGTTTCACGGATAAGCTGCAAAAGGAGATGATGCAGCTATTCAAACCGCTTATTATGAATTCGAGTCCGTTTCAAACAGAACCCGATGTAAACCAACCTTCCAGGTTCCGGCCGAATCCACCTAACGCCGAAGCCATTTGGTTAAAGCCAGAATTGGTTTGTGAAGTGAATTTTGCAGAAGTCACCAGTGATGGTGTTTTTAGACACCCCTCCTTTAAAGGGCTAAGAACTGATAAAAAGGCCAAAGAAGTGGTAAGAGAAACTGCATCTGATACAACAACGATTATTGAAGAAGGAAAACCTGAATACCCTGAGCAGAACGAACAAAAAATAGTGAATGCACCAAAGTCGACGCTCAAAAAAACGTTGCTAAATCCAAAGGAGGAAACCCAGGTAAAAAAGATTATGGGGCACGATCTGAAATTTACAAATTTAAGCAAAGTATATTGGCCGGAGGAAGGTATCACCAAGCGCGATATGCTGAATTATTATTATCAGGCTGCCAAATATCTTGTGCCCTATCTTAAGGACCGGCCCCAATCGCTAAACAGATTCCCGAATGGCATCCTGGGCAAAAGCTTTTATCAGAAAGATGTAAAAGGCAGGTCGCCGGATTGGGTTAATACCTTTCCATATACCACCAGTGAGGGTGAACACAAAGAATTTTTAGTAGGTGCTGATGAGGATACACTTTTGTGGATGGCTTCGTTAGGATGCATCGAGATGAACCCTTGGTTTAGCCGGATCCAGTCTCCTGATTATCCCGATTATTGTATTATTGACCTCGATCCCGATAAGAATACGTTTGATCAGGTTATTGAAGCGGCCATTGAGGTTAAAAAAGTACTGGACACCTTAAGTGTACCTGCCTATCCGAAAACTTCGGGGTCTACGGGTATGCATATTTATATTCCATTGGGTGCTAAATATACCTACGACCAGTCGCAAATGTTTGCTAAGCTTATTGTGAATATTGTGCACCAGCAGATACCGGAATATACCAGTGTGGAACGTATGATTAATAACCGCCACGGCAAAATGTATCTGGACTTTCTTCAAAATCGACCGGGAGCAACCATTGCCAGTCCCTATTCGCTTCGGCCAAAACCAGGGGCTACAGTTGCCATGCCACTTCACTGGGATGAAGTTAAAAAAGGATTGACCATGAAAGATTTTACCATTCATAATGCCATTGAACGCTTAAAAAACGTGGGAGATCTTTTTAAAGGGGTATTGGGTAAGGGGATCAATATGGAGGAAACTTTAAAAACGGCACAATCGCTTTATTAAATGTTATTACGAAAGTATTGATCGACTTTTTCGATCATTTGTTTTTTCGTTTCGTCACTTAAAAAGCTGGCATTGAATGAGTTTTTGGCTAACTGATAAATATCGTCCTTAGATAAGTTCAGCGCCTTTGAAGTGGCTAAATAATTTTCCTGAAGGTAACCCCCAAAATAAGCCGGGTCGTCTGAGTTGATAGTGACTAAAAGGCCATTGTCCATCATCTTTTTTAATGGATGCTGACGGAGATCCTTAACCACTTTGAGCCTGTAATTTGAGAGAGGACATAATGTGAGAGGCATCTTAAGGGCTGCCAGTTCCTTCACTAATTTTTCATCGTCCAGCGCATGGTTCCCGTGATCTATCCTGGATACCTTAAGCAGATTTAGTGCTTCCCATACATAGTCTGCAGATCCTTCTTCTCCTGCATGTGCCACAGTTAGAAATCCTTCCTTTCTGCATTGTTCGAAAACTTTTTGAAACTTTGAGGGAGGATGTCCAACTTCGGAAGAATCAAGCCCTACGGCTGTTATTAAATGTTTATAGTTGAGTGCTACAGCTAAAGTTTTCATTGCCGAATCTTCACTCAAATGCCTGAGAAAGCTCAGGATAAGTTTCGAGCTTATCCCCAGTTTATTTTTTGCATCCACCAATGCACTTTGTATGCCATTG
>CAYZNC010000206.1:0-11363 GCA_964478555.1 uncultured Bacteroidales bacterium
CGTGGGTTGCGCGTAAACAGGAAAATGGTACAGATATTTTCATCCTTTTGGTTAAGATTCAAAAAGAAATCCAATTTGATTCTCTCATATTCAGAGGTATCCAGCTTCCTGTATTTACCAGTGAAATGAATGGGGTAGTTACGTTACAAAGTATGTTTACTTCAGGTTTAGAAAAAATTCCTATGAAAAAAAAAATTGTTAATAAACCTGATCAATTGCTTTATTATTATCAAGGAACAAGACGAACTTTCCTGTTAAACAGCATCCGCAGGCTAAATATGAAATATAAATAAAGAACTTTTAAAATTATAGATTATTATAGCATTTTAATTTATTATTTTAACAAAATAAATGAGTTTTTGTTTTTCCAAGGCTTTTAAATATGATTAACTTCTGAACTATGACAACGCTCGAACACCTACAACCGCAATCTCTCTGGAAGTATTTTGAAGAAATTACCGGCATTCCACGCCCTTCGAAACATGAAGGCCAAATTATTGCATTTTTGGAAAATTTTGCAATCGAGCACCATCTTGCGTACAAAAAAGATAAAATTGGCAATCTGCTTATCTATAAACCCGGAAGTAAATCACACAACAGTACCTCCGCCATTGTATTGCAATGTCATGTGGATATGGTTGGTGAAAAGAATTCGGAAGTAATACACGATTTCCTTAAAGACCCTATAAAGCCATATGTTGATGGAGACTGGGTTAAAGCAAAAGGTACTACGCTGGGAGCCGACGATGGTATTGGCGTTGCTGCCATGATGAATGTTCTTGCCGATACAAGCCTTGAACATGGCCCATTGGAATGTTTATTTACACTGGATGAGGAAACCGGTCTTACAGGCGCTTTCGAACTTGCACCTAACTTTTTTAGCGGGAATACCCTGCTAAATCTTGATTCGGAAGACGAAGGAATACTGTTCATTGGTTGTGCCGGAGGTATGGATACTAACGTTAAATTTAAATATACTCCGCAGCCCGTTCTTAATAACTATAATGCCTATACTATTAGCATAACAGGATTACTGGGTGGCCATTCCGGCGATGAAATTCACAAAGGCAGGGGTAACGCCATAAAAATAATGACCGATTTCCTTTTGGAAGCAACACGGCAAGCTGGAGCTGAATTGCATAAGTTTGAAGGAGGCAATCTTAAAAACGCTATTCCGCGGGAAGCTTTTGCTACTGTGCTGGTTTCAGCATCAATGACTGAATCCTTTGTAAATTTATGCAAAACCTTTGTCAACACCATCAAAAGGACTTTTTCAACAGTCGATCCGGCTCTGAGCTTTAAAGTTGATAAAGTTACTACACCTGATACAAGGTTAAAAAAGGATTTCCAGCTTAAACTCCTGGAAGCGCTTAAAGAATGCCCTCACGGAGTAATAGCCTGGAGCAAGGATATCCCGGGTTTGGTTGAAACCTCTACGAACCTTGCCTCCGTGAGATTTAATGAAAATGATGAAATTCTGGTTACAACCAATCAACGCAGTTCAATTGAAGCTTCCAGGAAAAATGTTGCGGATCAGATTGCCCGTATTTTTTCGAATGCAGGTGCAGAAATAGAGCATTCAACCGGTTATCCGGGTTGGGCTCCCAACATGAATTCGGAAATATTGCGCGTTACTTCTCAGACTTACGAAGACTTGTTTAGTGAACATCCAAAAGTTACCGCTATTCATGCGGGATTGGAATGCGGCCTTTTTCTGGAAAAATATCCCAACCTGGATATGATTTCATTCGGACCAACCATATATGGTGCACATTCACCGGATGAACGTTTGAACATTCCTTCCGTAACAAAATTTTGGGATTTGTTGGTCGAGGTTCTAAAGAGAATTTAATTGGTTCGTTTAGCGGAGCCGAAACGTAAATTGTACGATTGGGTTGTTCGCAACCGAAGGAAGTAAGGGCTTGGGTGGTTGAACTTGACCCCTTCGACTCCGCTCAGGGTCCGAAACTGGACGTTGAGCGGAGTCGAAACGTTATTCCACTTCTTCAAATTCTTCTTTTGGAACACCGCAAACGGGACAAACCCATGTTTCCGGTAATTCTTCGAAGGGTGTGCCAGGAGGAATATCGCCTTCAACATCACCTTCCATTGGATCATATATATAGCCACAAGCGGGACACTTATATTTTTTCATTGCGAGAATTTTAAATTAATTAATAATTTTATACATCAATCTGTTTTAAAGGTACCCTAAATGGAGTCGAAGTCGGACCCTGAGCGAAGTCGAAGGGTCTTCATCCTACCTTTTTAAACAAAATTGATTTACGAAAATACAATTTTTACGTTAATGATCCATTAAATCTGAGTTTATGAAAGCTGCCAGAACGAACCTCCTTAAATTATTAGTAACATTTTGGTTATTAACCATTTATTTTACTATTTATGCGCAGGAAAAAAAGACTACGAGCGACGAACGCATTAAAGTTCAGGTAATATGGAGAGAAGAAAAAAAAGCAAAATATAAATTTCAGGAATTACGCTTCGACAGAAACGGAAACCGAACCGAAGAAATAAGATATAATGCCAAAGGCAAAACAATCTTTCACAAAGCCTGGGAATTTACCAATGATGTCCTGAAAAGGGAAATAGAGCTTGATCCAAAAGGTAATATTATTCAAAGAATTGACTATTTCTATATACACAATGTTTTGGCAGAAAAGAAAATATTCAACGGACAAGGTATCCTCATACTTAATGAACAGTATATCTACGAATACCAAGACTAATCACTATCATAATCATCTACATTTTTCCTGGAGGATTTTTTCTTTGAGACAATGCGTTTACTTTCAAGTCTGATTACTTTAGAAGTATAGGAAGGCTGTGTAGGCTTTCTTATTTTTTGAGGTATAAGCGTTTTCTGTATCAGGCTATAAAATTTCTGAATGGCTTTTTCCTTGTTTTGTAATTGAGAGCGCTCCGTTTGAGTTACAATGCTTAACTCTCCTTCATTATTTATTTTATTCGCAAGCTTCAAAAATAGAATTTCTTTTTCTTCATTCGTAAGTAATTGTGATTCAATTATATTAAACCTTAGTTCAACTTTTGTGCTCACTTTATTTACATTTTGTCCTCCGGCCCCGCTACTTCGCGATGTTTTAAAGACAAATTCCGTATCAAAGTCTCTGCCTTGAATCATGTCAATACTTTCTTTCATAGTTCGATGTTGTTTTTTTATTTTTTACACGTTATTACTAATCATCGACTTATGATTTAAGATGAGTTCATAGGCTTCGATAATTTTGGGGATCCATTTTTTTAAGGTCAATGCCCCATGTTGAATTTTATTCAGCTCAAAAAGCTCAGAATTCGGAGTTTGGCTAACAAAATCCTTTGCCAGACAGAGCTGACAGGTTTTATCATTGGTTCCCTGCAGCACAATAAAAGGGTCTTTGAGATTTTTTACCGGCGACAGATCAAACCCTTTTTTCTTCACAAGTTTATGACATTCCAAATCGCCCCTTTCGCAGAGAGGCACTTTGATATTCAAATCAGAACAAAATCCCAGACTAATAGCTCCCTGAAACGTATGCTCAGGAGCCTGAGCAAGGATACCATAGGCTAATGTAGCACCCGACGAATAACCCAAAATAATAGGTTTGAGATATTGAATTTGATATTTTTTCTCGATGTATTTTCCCAATTTTTCAAAATCCGCAGCCAATGAGTAACACCCCGCGTGTTGTTTACGCAAGTACATCATATACCACTTACTACTCACACCAATTACCATAGCATTATGATGAGCCAGATTTTTAGCTACATCTACAACGCCAAGAATCCAGCCACCGTCACCACTTAATACAATGACCACAGAAGAAGGTGTTGTTGTATTACCATAAATCCAAACCTGTTGCATACCCTTAAGTGGTGTTGTAACCGTAGTACTCACAGCCTGTGATTGCATATAGCTGAAACATATGATGATCAATAAAAGTAACCTTTTCATAGCGGTATTGATATTTAATTTTCGGAGAAGGTACATCAAAGATAATGCCGAAAAGTTCACGGGCACAGCTTGTCCAAATCGACAATAGAAATAAGTGGATTAGGCTTCAATTCTTATTTCTTTTTATGCAGAAAACTGTCAAAAGTTCTGATGACAATTATTTGTGTTACTTTAACCAGGAGACTAAGAAACTTATTTTTACCACCGATCGTTTTTCCCAGGAGCTTTCCTACTAAAAACTCATTAATTATATCAAGAAAGTTGCTGACCTTTCTGTTTTTTTCCTTGTCATACGGAAGAAATTCCTCACCTATAATGCTACTGTAGTTACTTTTAATGGAAGCTATCTTTTCTTTTATAACCTCTTCCTTGTAAGAACAAAATAATTTCAAGCGATGTTTTTCTAGCTGAAGGGTTTTTAAACTGACAATTTTAATGGGCTCGTTAATCATTGTCCTCTTTTTCAAATAATTGCTCTACCACTTTATCGATAATATACCTTTCGAGCATGTTTTTTTTGAAAACAATGATCAAAATCAGGAGAATAAAATAAAAGCCTACTACAATCAGAAACCCTAACGAAACATTGTTTAGCAGACTGCCAAAGAAAAAACCCACACTGATACTTAAAAACAGTAGTAAAAAAAAGACAACTAGGGCAACCACTATAGACGAAAACAGCGTAGCTATTACTTTTGCAATTTTTTCAAAGGCAGAAATCTTAACAAGTTGAGCTTTTGCTTCCAAATATTCGGTTACAACTTGTTTTAAGTCGCCTAGAAAGGAGTGTTGGTCGTTCATACTATTAAACGCTTGCTTGCTTATTGTGTTCTTTGGCCGTTTTTATAATGTTATCAATAACACTTTTTCCCTTTTCGATGCCTTCTTGTAAATCATCCTTAATTCTCAAAGCACTTTCCTTCAGGTCTTCAAGTAGTTCGTCTTTTTTGTCGGAGTTTAAGAAATAACCTACTGCGGCACCTATAGCAGCACCGGCTAAAAAAGCAAACAATAATTTTGAACCGTTGTTATTATTATCATCCATAATATTAAGTATTAATGTTTTTTACAAAGTTACAACATTATTAATTAAAAAATGTTCAAGATATGACTTATATTGAGCCACATAGGTTAAAACAAACTATAGCATTAACTGCCATCATTTTACTGGGTGGCTTTTTGCTATTTTCGTTATCAGGATTTATATCGGCTTTCCTGGGAGCCATTATATTTTATATCATTTGCGCGCCATTGATTCGTTATTTCAATGAAAAGAAAAAATTGAACCGGAAATTGGCCGTTTATCTTTCCTTATTTTTATCCTTTCTCATTATTTTAATTCCTTTACTAAGTATGAGTTGGATGCTGGTAACCAAAATTACCGCTATGCTTACGGGAAGTCAAAATATCTATACACAAATACAAAACTTCAATAATATTATTAACGACAAATTTGGCATTGACATTTTAACCCACGAAAATCTTACCAAACTCGAAGGCCTGGTTACTAAAATGATACCTAATATAGTAGAGGCAACGCTTGACGTTGCTATTACCATTTTGGTTATGTACCTGATTTTATACTATTTACTTTCTTCAGAAACGGATTTGGAAAGACAAATTGTGACTTTTTTACCTTATGAAGATGAAAATGCCAGATTGTTTACACAAGAACTTATTTCACAGACGTATTCGAACATCATAGGTGCGCCTTTACTGGCCATTGTACAAGGAGGTGTTTCAACACTTGGCTTTTGGATTTTTGGAATAAAAGATCCCATATTTTGGGGGGTGATATGCGGACTATTTTCTTTTATACCTTTTGGAGGTACTCCTATCATTTGGGGTGGAGCAGGTATCATACAAATTTCATCGCATGCTACCTGGCAGGGTATCGGAATTTTAATTTACGGATTAGTAATTATTTCAGGCATGGACTACGCATTTCGGTTTGTACTCCAAAGAAAACTTGCAAAAGTTCATCCGTTAATCACATTTTTTGGGATTATTCTCGGTGTCCGTTTGTTCGGCCTTCCGGGATTTATTTTCGGACCATTATTGATTTCCTATTTTCTGATTATGATAAAAATTTACAGGAATGAATATCTTCAGAAAAAGATTATTGTAGTTCCTGAATCAACCGATGCTAAAAAACCATTTCTTAAAGCTGAGTAAATTTAATTGAGAGCAAGGTAATGCAAATTAAGGGTTAAGTGTTAAATTTGCTGCAAGTTGGGATAGACCTCAAAGGTTTCAAAAACCTTTGAGGTCTGAATGCACCACCTGGCCAATGCTCGGGTAGGTTTGAACAACTTAATAAAAAAAACAACCATGAATTTCGCGGAACAAATATTAGCCTTTAATCAATCCTTGGTTATCGATGAGTCGCTGCTACCGGAAGGTATAGCAGTCATGAATCCTTTTCGTGATGAGCGGGTGCTTCAGATAACACAGACCTTTTACAGAAAATACTTTGATGACAATCAAAAACGTTTTATGATCATAGGAATCAATCCTGGCCGTTTTGGCGGCGGTGTAACAGGCATTCCCTTCACCGATCCCCACAAACTTAATAATTACTGTGGCATTAAAATTGGTGATCTTTCAGCGCCTGAGTTATCTGCCGACTTTGTGTACAATGTAATCAATCAATATGGGGGTACTGAAAAGTTCTATAAGAAGTTTTTTTTAACTGCAGTTAGTCCGCTTGGATTTTTAAAGTCAAAAAATGGAAAGATGATTAACTATAATTATTATGATAGTAATGAATTGCAGGAAGCTATCAGGGACTTTATCATCGATAGCATTACGAGGCAATTAGCCTTTGGGATACACCGCTCAGTTTGCTTTTGTCTGGGAACAGGTAAAAATTACGAATACCTCTCAAAGCTGAATGCCAGCCATGGTTTTTTTAAGGAAATTGTCCCCTTAAGTCATCCGCGCTTTGTAATGCAATACCGGCGCAAAAAAATCGATCAGTTTGTGGATGAATATTTAGCTGCTTTCAAAATGGCGGAAGCTAAAATTTTGTGAACTGAAGCTCCAATCCGGATTTAGGTGTTATTAACAACATCGTTTTCTTGATTGGACCTTTTAAGGTGGCTTTTGCACAACTTAGCGCAAAGATTAAGGAGATTCCTCCCGCTGGTCGGAATGACAGATTTATATAATTTACATATTGATAGGCATTTTCATCGCTATTAGAAATATATGTCAGCCCTAACGGGCTTTGAAGGCGTAGCGTTAATTATGATTTTCTACCGATATACCAGCCCTGACGGGCTTTGATAAAGTACATTTTATTTATTCGGGATGTCAGCCCTAACGGGCTTTGAAGGCGTAGCGTTAATTATGATTTTCTACCGATATACCAGCCCTGACGGGCTTTGATAAAGTACATTTTATTTATTCGTGATGTAAGCCCAGCGGGCTGAAATATCGGTAGAAAAGTAAAAATATATGAATTTCGCAAAGCCCAGAGGGCTGGCATATCAAACCAAAAATTCACTAAAGTTAACTTCAAATTCACTGGAACCAAACCTAGTAAGTTTCTCTCTGTCATTTTCACATTATGCCCCATTTTATTGGGGTAGGAACTCGGAATGACAGCTACCGTATTTTAAAGGGAGGAATCTCCCTATATGATGTTATGTTCAATAATTACGAGTACTTCGTATGTATTAATTTCATTTTGTTGAAAAAAAGAGGATGAAAATTCATCTGATGTGGATGTATTTTGCATCTTTATTGGTTTTTTATGAAAACTATTATTCAGTAATTGTAGGACCAAATGACGAAAATAAATCACGACTGGCAATTTAGACAGGCTGACACAGCAGACTGGATGCCAGCTAAAGTTCCCGGTTGCGTTCACACAGACCTTTTGGCAAATCAAAAAATCAGTGATCCATTTTACCGCACTAATGAACGTGATCAGCAGTGGATTGACAAGAAAGATTGGGAATACAAAACCGTATTCAATGTCGAGCAAACTTTGATGGAAAAGGACCACATTGAACTCTTTTTCGAAGGATTAGACACCTATGCCGACGTTTATGTGAACGATTCATTGGCGTTGAAAGCTGATAATATGCACCGCCAGTGGACAGTTAACGTTAAGTCACTAGTAAAGCCCGGCAATAATGAACTTAGAATTTTATTTCATTCTCCTATAACCATTGGATTAGAAAAACTCGAAAAATTTGGATTTGGATTGCCCGCAGATAATGATCAAAGCGAGAATGGTGGACTGGGAGATAAAAAGGTAAGCGTATTTACACGCAAAGCTGGCTATCATTTCGGATGGGACTGGGGACCGCGGTTTGTTACTTCGGGAATTTGGCGACCTGTACATTTAATAACATGGAATGAAGCCCGAATCGAAAATCTACAGATTTTACAAAACCATATTACCAAAGATAACGCATCGCTCACGGCTGTTTTTAACATTAATTCAACTGTACAGAGCACTGCCAGGGTTGAAATTTCAAGTTCAACCGAGCCATCTTTAAAAGCTGATATGGCAATTCGTTTAAAACCAGGTCCCAATAAAGTACGGCTTGATTTTGATGTACCGAACCCCAAGCTCTGGTGGACTAATGGTTTGGGCGAGGCTTTTCTATACAAACTCAAAGGCGAACTGAAAATAAAAGCGGAAGATACGGATCAAAAGGAAACCACTATTGGCATCCGCACCCTTAAGATAGTGCAAAAGCCCGATGCATCAGGTAAAAGCTTCTATTTGGAACTCAACGGAGTACCTGTTTTTATGAAAGGTGCCAATTACATCCCCAACGACAATTTTCTTCCCCGGGTTACTCCTGAAATCTATGAAAAGGTAGTAAAATCAGCCGTTGACGCTAACATGAACATGCTGCGCGTATGGGGCGGCGGTATATATGAAAACGATTGTTTCTACGATCTTTGTGATAAATATGGTATTTTACTTTGGCAGGATTTTATGTTTGCCTGTGCCATGTACCCGGGAGATGCTGACTTCGTAGAAAACATTCGACTGGAAGCAATTGACAATGTAAGACGTCTGCGAAATCACCCTTCAATTGCACTTTGGTGTGGTAATAACGAAGTAGATTCCGGATGGAAGCAGTTCGACGAAAAAGGCGGTTTGCGATGGAAGGAAAAACTTTCCCACGAACAACACAAAATACTGTGGAATGCCTATGATGCTATTTTCAATAAAGCCATACCGTCGGTTATTGCCGAAAACGATTCCAGTCGCTTGTATTGGCCATCATCTCCTTATGCCGATAAGGGCAAACATGCCACTTATGAGACAACATCAGGCGACATGCATTATTGGGGTGTATGGCATGATAAACACCCATTTCCCGAATTTAAAAAATATATCGGACGTTTCATGAGTGAATACGGCTTCCAGTCATTCCCTGAATTTAAAACCGTTAAGACTTATACCGTTCAGGCTGATTGGGATATCTTCTCTGAAGTGATGGAAGCACATCAACGTTCACCTATTGGCAATAAAACTATCAAAGCCTATATGGAAGCCGAATATAAAGTCCCTTCGGATTTTAATAAATTACTTTATGTGGGGCAGGTTTTGCAGGCCGAAGGCGTTAAAATAGCCATGGAAGCTCATCGGAAAAAAATGCCCTATTGTATGGGTTCCTTGTTCTGGCAGATCAACGACTGCTGGCCAGTAGCATCGTGGAGTAGTATCGATTATAACGGACGTTGGAAGGCATTGCAATACTTTGCTAAAAAAGCGTATCAACCTTTTTTGGTTTCGCCCGATCTGAAAGATGGTGCCGTGAGTATATATGTGGTAAGCGATCAGCAAAAGAACACCCAGGCAATATTAGACATCAAAATTATTGATTTCAAAGGAAAAAAAATATTTGAGAAGAAGGAATCCATTGAAATAAAAGGTAATACGAGTGCTATTTATTTTACAGGTGAAGTTAAAAATATGACAGGTACGCTTGCGGCTAATGAACTATTACTGTCTGTTAGTCTCCTGGAGAACGAAAAAATATTATCCACAAATGTTCTCTATTTCATGCCCGTAAAAGACCTTATTCTTCCAAAAACAGGGTTATCTAAAAAAATTCGCGAAGTGAACGGCGAAATTATCCTGGAACTATTTACAGATAAACTGGTAAAAAATTTATATCTCTATCTCGAAGAAGGGGATGGTTTCTTTAGCGATAACTATTTTGATATGCTGCCTAAGGAGAAAATAATACTTCGTTTTAAACCATTCGAAAAAATAGATGTTAAAACCTTTGAACAACAATTACAAATGACACAAATGGGAGAGGTAGCAGGAAAATCATTTCTTTCATTTTTAAAACTACGTTAATTTTTATGAACTACAGAGAACTTGGAAAAACCGGATTTAAAGTATCAGAGATCAGCCTGGGAACCTGGCAGCTTGGTGGTAAATGGGGCGATCCGTTTAACAAACTGAATGCCGAGAAAATTTTAAGAACAGCCATCGAATCAGGAGTAAATTTTATTGATACTGCTGATGTATACAGCGATGGCGATAGCGAGCAAGCCGTGGGAAAATTTGTACGATCCGTACATCAACGAATTTATGTTGCCACAAAATGCGGTAGAAAACTGAATCCTCACATAAACGCATCGTATCAACCCAATGTTTTACGTAAATGTGTGGAAGACAGCTTACGCAATACCGGTTTGGAAGTATTGGATCTGATTCAGCTTCACTGTCCTCCAATCGAAGTATACTATCGTCCGGAAATTTTTGAGTTATTCGACCGGTTAAAAACAGAAGGTAAAATTTTAAATTTAGGGGTAAGTGTAGAAAAGGTTGAAGAAGCCTTAAAAGCTATCGATTTCCCCAACGTAAGCACAATTCAAATCATTTTTAATATCTTCAGACAACGACCTGCCGAATTGTTTTTCAGGGAAGCTAAAAGCAAAAATGTTGGGATCATCGTCAGGGTACCACTTGCAAGTGGGTTATTGTCAGGAACTTTTAATAAGAACACCAGTTTTTCAAAAGGCGACCACAGGGCTTTTAACAGGGATGGTGCAGCATTTGATAAAGGAGAAACTTTTTCAGGTATCGATTATGAAACCGGATTAGAGGCGGTAGATGAGCTTAAGAAATTATTCCCGCAGTACGAAAATCTTTCTCCTGTAGCCTTACAATGGATACTGCAGTTCAGTGAAGTGAGTTGCATAATTCCGGGCGCATCAAAGCCGGAGCAGATCTTTTCTAACCTAAAGACGCTTGAAATGCCGGCACTTTCGTCTGATCAAATAAAAAATATCAATTCAATTTACGAAAAGAAAATAAAACCAATGGTTCATGAACGTTGGTAATGGGTTGGGATAATTGATTAAGGAAAAATTTCATTTAAGTTGAGAAATTCCTTTGAAGGCT
>CAYZNC010000207.1:0-11328 GCA_964478555.1 uncultured Bacteroidales bacterium
ATACTTGAAATGCTGGCCAGAGGGGAAAAATTTCATTAATAAAGCTCTCGTGACCCTACCCTCAGGGTTTTCAAAACTCTGAGGGTTTCAGCTACCCTACTCTGAACATCAATTATCCTTTTAAAACTTCGTGTTTTTTAATGAACTCAGGATCAATATCAACGCCAGAACCAGGGCCTGTTGGAACTTTCATAACCCCATGGTCGATCAAAAGTGAAGACGTCTTACATTCTATAGGTATTTCCTTGCGATCACCTTTAAATTCATGATACGGGCCTGCATTAGGGACCGCTGAAATAAAGTGCATCATATATAAAAACGATAGGCCTCCTGAGATGTGCGGTACGCAGATTTTATTGAAAGCCTCGGCCATTCGTGCCACCCTCATCGAGCGGACCATTCCACCAAAATAAAAGACATCGGGCTGTATGATTTGAAGTGCGTTGTTGCCTATTAACCAACGAAAAGCATGCATGCTCGATTCCTGTTCGCCACCGGCAATTGGAATAGTTAGCGCATCAGCCACCTGTTTGGTTTCCTCGTACCAGTCGAATGGAACCGGTTCTTCGTAATGCTCGTATTTATATTCCTGTAGTAATTTTCCAATGTGGATCGCTTCTTCCGCTGTATAAGAACCATTCGAATCGGCAAATAGATGCATTTCGTCGCCAAATACTTTACGTGCGAGCGGAATTAGTTTTGCGGATCGATCTGGTGGAAACTCAGGATGACTCATTCGTCCGCCTACTTTAAATTTGAGCGCCTTCGTATTCGATTCTGCAAGTTGCGTTCGAAGGTGCTCCAAAGTCTCTTCTGTTGTAATATCCCGCTCACCGTTAGCTTGATAAAAATTGATGGTTGTATGGTGAATGTCTCCGATCAATTGACCTATTGGTTTTCCTGCAATTCGTCCCAGCATATCAAGAATAGCAAATTCTATGGTGGCAACAGGAACCCAAAGTGCCAGACTTTGAAATTTATAATTACTTTGGTGTACACATGCTTCTTCCAGCAGCGACTCCAGGTCCAGAGCATCTTTCCCAATAAAAAAAGATTGCAGACGATTTACAAAAACCGGATAAAACGATTTCATCTGACTGTTGTTCGATATCGACCATCCTTCAGCACCGTCTTTTGACCTTACCCGGCACAGAAAACTATCTTTAAAACGAAGCAGTTCCAAAGTTTCAATAATGACATGAGAAGTAAATAAACCTCTCTTAAATACCGACTTTGTTAATATTTCATCGAGTTTCTCGTATGCAGGGTTTGAGACTGTTTTTTCAGTATTTTTAAAACCATAGGAAGAGATCGGTATGGCAGCAGCTAAACCACCAACCAAAGAGGTGGTTAGGAATTTACGACGATTTGTAATCATGGCTAAATCAATTAATGATAATTATTCCAAAATCAAATGCCACATTTTTGTCGAACTTAGTAAAACAAACTTGTAAACGCAACAACCTGTTGTTAATTATTAACGGAATAGTGTTAATTTTGAAATGATAATTTGTAATTTGATGAAGGAAATAAGATTAGCTTCTGAAGATGCTGAAATTTTTTACATAAACATAGGAGATTAACAGATGACAACTGCAATTGTAATGATTAATGCAGAAAGAAAAAAGATTGCTTCCGTGGGCGAAAAACTGGCAGCAATTAAGGGGATTACGGAAGTGTATTCGGTGGGCGGTCATGTCGATTTTGTTGCCATTATCCGTTTGCCTAATAACGATGCCTTAGCGGATTTGGTAACAGAGCAAATTGCCAATGTGGAAGGTATCACGAAAACTGAAACCATGGTTGCTTTTCGGGCATTTTCCAGGTACGATATTGCAAGTATGTTTGAAATTGGCGATTAATAAGTCTACGGAATTAATCGCCATTCAATGTTGGCTATGTTAGCTTTTCAATAAAAGTTACGATAGGATTGTTAGCCCCGTCTTCAACGCTTAGATCGAGTACATCATAAAGCTTTTGAAGTTGACGTACGGTCTGTTCCAATTGGTTGTTCTTTTCAACCAACAAATACATGCGACTTTGCCCGGTGTTTGCAATTTTTCCGCAAAGAATTCCTTCGAGATTATATCCCCGTCGCGAGAATAATCCGGTAATGTGCGACATCACTCCTGCATGGTTATTTACAGTGAGTTTGAGTACTACATTTTCAGATGATTTCATAAAGTTCCGTTTTTGACTTTGTGGTTAATCCAATTTTATCATTTTATTTCACAATCATTTCGGTGTTTGGCTTCCCGGGGGGCACCATGGGGGAAACCATTACGTAAGGGTTTATGAGAATATTAACCAAACAGGATGAGTTTGATTCCAAGGCTTGTTGCAAATCCCTGAATGGATCAGTGCTTTTTGCCAAGTCCATACTTTCAATACCAAATCCTTTGGCAACAGTGGCATAATCGACGTTCGTTTCGAATTTCGAAGCCATATAATGCTTATCGTAAAAAAGTTCCTGTTGCTGGCGAACCAGTCCTAAATGACCGTTATTTAAAAGTATAATGGTGATGTTGAGCTTCAGATCTGCCATTGTTGCTAATTCCTGTATGTTCATAAGGATAGAACCATCGCCGGTAAAGCAGATTATTTTGCGTGTTGGATTTGCCAAAGCAGCGCCAATTGCGGCAGGCACACCAAACCCCATCGTACCTAATCCTCCTGAAGTTAGAAATGTTCGGGGATAACGAAATGGATATGCCTGAGCTGTCCACATCTGGTGCTGTCCTACATCGGTAGTTATAATGGCATCCTCCGGAGCAAGGGCAGCAATGCTTTTGATTAGATTTACAGGGTGGAACGCGTCATTGGGTACGGATATTATTTCCGGATATTGTTGTTTTATTTGTTGCATTTGACTGTTCCACTCTTTTCTATCGTCCTTCTTTACCAAAGGCAGCAATTGCAAAAGAATATCTTTAACATTCCCAAGAATTTCGAGGTGGGCTTGTTTTATTTTACTGAGTTCCGATGCATCGATGTCAATATGAATGATCTGTGCATTGGGGCAAAATTGTTGTACAAGGCCTGTGGCCCGGTCGTCAAAGCGAACTCCCATGGCTAAAAGTAAATCAGCCTCATGCAAAATATGGTTGGTATGTCTTGCGCCATGCATTCCCAGCATTCCAAGGTATAGCGGATCACTATTCGGAACACATCCTAATCCCATTAGGGTAGAGGCTACAGGTATGGTATTTTTATGCGACAGATCTGTAATTTCACCGTGAGCTCCCGCATTAATAATACCGCCACCGATGTATAAAACGGGTCGTTGACTTTTGTTAATGACATTAGCAGCCCGATTTAACAATGTTGGATCGATTATGAAAGCAGGAGAACCGTTTGATATTTCAGGCCATTTATCTAACTCTATCTGTTGCATTTGAACATCCTTTGGAACATCCACGAGCACAGGTCCGGGACGGCCTTCAATAGCTATGCGAAAAGCTTCGGGAATTATGGTAAGTAGTTCCTTCGCATGGTGTACTAAAAAGTTATGTTTGGTAATGGGAACAGTCATCCCGTAAATATCGGCTTCCTGAAAAGCATCGGTACCAATCAGTGAAGTAGCTACCTGGCCTGTAATCGCTATTAACGGGACAGAGTCTAGTTTAGCATCAGCAATGGCAGTAACCAGGTTGGTACTTCCCGGGCCCGATGTTGCAAAACAAACGGCTGTCTTGCCTGTGGAACGAGCCATGCCTTGGGCAATAAACCCAGCCCCCTGTTCGTGGCGTGCCAATACATGCTTTATTTTACTTTTATACAAAGCATTATAAAGCGGAAGGTTTGAGCCACCCGGAATTCCGGAAATAATCTCAATGCCTTGCTGTTCTAAAAGTCTAATGATAATTTCTGCTCCTGTAACTCTCATATCTGTTTAAATTTAATATTCGTTTTAAAACAAAAAACCCTGTTTGCCATCCGCCAACAGGGTTTGTAATTTTTTCCGTATATAAAAAGAATCACATCCGGGACGGAAAGTTTAGTTCCACGACGACCACTGTGACCACATTCAAAAGGATGTTAAGATTCTTCATTGTTACATTTCAATAGGACAAAACAAAACAAAAAAAATTGAAAATCAAAATTTATATGAAAAAAGTAGTAAAATGGGTAGTCGTAAGAATATAGTCGAAAGTAAAAAGTAAATTAAAGGTCAATAAATGCTACGGAACTTCAATATGATTGATCTTGAAATCGGGGCGATATGTTTAGAATGATTTCCTCTCACAAAATCAGGAAAAGCTATTAAAAATTCAAGATTATTTTATAACTTAATGTTTTACATGAATTGCCAAGCCCACACCTAAAAGTTATATTTTAACCCCATTAGATTTCACAACCGTGAAATGAAGTTTTTATTAAAACCTGACATTGAAAAAAGGTCAATGATTGTAGACTAACATATTGATTATTAATTTAAAAACTTTATAAATATAATTTACAATTTTCATGTTAGCGCGTACTCCGGAGCAAATACAGGTTTTTTACGAAATTTCGATGGAAATTGGCAATAGCCTGAATCTTGTTGAAATGCTAAGATCAGGGCTGTGGAGTTATCTTCGTAAGCTTAATTGCACGGCTGGCTCTGTATACCGTTTGCGTAAAAATAAGGATAATAGTTATACTGCTATCAATGAGTTTTCTATTCCATACACCATAGAAATTATTCAGGGTATGCAGGATGCCATACAGCTTATTCCTGAAAATTTTCAGGAACATGAGCTGGCTGAGTTCAGACAGAGGTTACCTATTTTGGAATGTCTTGTGGATAACCGGTTGTTGTACCTTATGGATTTACCTGAATTTGGATTCCTGGTTTTAATCAAAAACCTTCCTGAATTTACCAACGGCGTGTTATTAACCCTTGAAGAGTTGAATAATAAACTGGCAAAGGCTTCCATTGCATGCATCCAAAAACAAGCTCTTGAGACAAGCGAAATGCGTTACAAAAATCTTTCAGAGCTTTTACCTGAAATGATCTGTGAAACGGATCTTGCCGGAAACGTAATTTATGTTAATCGTTTTGCTATCGAAAAGATGGGCTTTACAGAAGACAATTTGAAAAAAGGATATAATGTTTTTGATCTTTTTATCCCTGAAGAACGGAAAACAGCAATGGAAAGATTCAATTTGTCACTCGAAACAGATCAAACCCGTTCAGGTGAGTATACCGTTTTGAAGCCTAATGGGGAAACCTTTCCGGTAATGGTGTACACCAGACCTATATTGCAAAGTGATAACATTATCGGTCTGCGTGGTGTAATGATCGATATTACTGAAAGGAAAATTTACGAAAAACGGATCAAAGAAAATTCGGATCGTCTTGAAACCGCTCTCATCGGCAGCGGATCGGGGCTTTGGGATTGGCATATTATAACGGGTGAGGTAATCATCAACGATCGCTGGGCAAACATGCTGGGTTACGAAATATTTGAAATAGAACCTCATATTTCTGCCTGGAGGAAAATGTTACATAAAGACGATCGCTCGCATGTTGAAATTTCTCTCGACAAGCACCTGCGTGGTGAAACATCTTTTTACCGAAGCGAATACCGTCTTCTGGCTAAAGATGGGTCGTGGAAATGGATACTCGATACCGGGAAAGTTATAGAACGCGATCCAAATGGAAATTCAATTCGTGCCGTGGGAACCCACATTGATATTACCATTCAGAAGGAATACGAAGAGAAACTCCTCAAAGCCATTGAAAAAGCTGAACAGGCAAACCAAGCTAAAAGCGAATTTTTAGCCAATATGAGTCATGAGATCCGCACACCTATGAATGCTATTCTTGGTTTTAGTGAAGCACTTTTTCACAAAATCAAAGACGAAGGCCAACAGAAAATGTTGAAATCGATTCTTGCGAGTGGGAATTTGCTGTTGTCGCTTATAAACGATATCCTTGATATGTCTAAAATTGAAGCCGGAAAGCTTGAATTTGACCTTCAACCTTTAGATATTCAAAATATTGCAAACGAAATAGTTCAAATATTTTCCGAGAAGGCCAGAAAGAAAGGCATTTCCCTCAGTGCCGGTATTGTTAATGACATGCCGGGGTTTTTAAGGCTGGATGAAGTTCGTATACGCCAGATCCTGCTTAATTTGGTTAGTAACGCTATCAAATTTACTGAGAAGGGTTATATCCAAATAAGAATACATTTTGAACGTCACACATCAAAATTGGGCAAGCTTATTTTTGATGTGGAGGATACCGGAATTGGTATTCCCGAATCACAACAGGAAATCATTTTCGAAGCTTTTCGCCAACAAAGTGGTCAAAGCAACCGGAAGTATGAAGGCACCGGGCTGGGACTTGCCATTACAAAAAGGTTGGTAGAAAAAATGAATGGTCATATTGATCTGCACAGTATACCAGGTAAAGGATCGAGATTTACCGTGGTGATCGACAATGTGAAAATAGAGACTTCGCGCCACTTAACTGAGGAACCAGCCAGTGAGAATGAAAAAAAAGTTATATTCAACAAGACCACCATCATGATTGTAGATGACGTGAAAATTAATATAAAAGCCATTGAAAATCTTCTTGATTCGTCGAACATCACCTTTATAGAAGCCGATAATGGAGAAATGGCTCTGGAAATTCTTAATCACCATCAACCCGATATTATATTAATGGATTTACGAATGCCTGTAATGGATGGTTTTGAAGTATCCCGTATAATTCGTAACCAGCAATCCACAAAACATATTCCAATTATTGCTTATACAGCTTCTGTTTTTGAGCAAAAGCTCACCGATAAAGAATTTGATTTTGATGGTATATTGTTTAAGCCTGTTAGTAGAAAGAAATTGGAAGAAGAACTCAAAAAATATTTATCATTTCATGTGGTTGCAACTACCATAGTTGCTAAGAGCAACATTCTGAAGCTACCACTTTCTCCTGAGCAAATACAAGCACTTCCTGAAATTATTGAAATTCTCGAACAACAATTACTTCCTCTTTGGGAGCCAATTAAGAATAAGTTACTTATTTTTAGAATTGAAGAATTTATTACTGCGCTTGATCAGAAAACTTCCGGTTTTGATATCCCTCAAATAAAAACCTATATCGCTCATATGCGTTCTTCAATTGATGCAATCGATCTCGAAAGTATTGAAAATTCGATAAAAACATTTCCGGATCTAATAAATAATTTAAAACAAATGGGATGATGAAACAAGAGCCAAGAATCAGTTTCTTTTACTTCCTGTCTTGGTTCTTATATTTTATATCTTTATATCTATTTACATATGAATAACAAGGTTCCAGTGATTTTGGTTGTTGATGACGATTCCGCTAATCTTAAAGTAGTGGGACACCTGCTTAAAGAATACGAATTTAGGGTTGAGTTTGCCCGCAGTGGCATGAATGCAATTGAATTATTAAGTGAAATTAAACCTGATTTGATTCTACTTGATGTGATGATGCCCGAAATGAATGGCTTCGAAACTTGTGAGCGTATAAAAACAATACCGGAATATGCTAATATCCCCATACTTTTCCTTTCAGCGCTTAATGAAGTAAATGAAATGGTAAGGGGACTCAATTGCGGAGCCCTGGATTTTATTCTTAAGCCTTTTAATGCTCCATTGTTGTTATCAAAAATTAATTTACATCTCGATTTAAAACGAAAAACAGAAGCTATTGAACGTATGAATGTAACGCTCGAACTGCAGGTAGCGGAAAGAACCGCCGAACTGGAGAAGGCAAACCAGGAACTCATTCAACTTGATGAAATAAAAGCTGAATTTTTGCGGATTATAAGTCACGAAATACGTACACCCTTGAATGGTATTTTGGGATTTACTGCCTTGATAAAAAATACACGTTCGGGAGAAGATATTGAAAAATACACAAACTATCTTGACCGGGCTGTAAAACGACTTGAACGTTTCTCGATCAACGCTTTAAATTACACCGTTTTACGTACCGGAAGATACAATATAAATTTGCAAACATTACTATTGAATGATCTTATCAATAATGTCAGGAAAGATTTGGAGCAAATCATAACAGATAAATCAGTCAGTTTTGATATCAAGGTAGATCACTTGTGCATTCAAGCCGATGCCGAATATGCATCTGACTGTCTTAAAAGCATCATTGATAACGCTGTAAAGTTTTCGGAACCTGATTCTTTCGTATCAATTGTAGCTGAAGCACAATCTGATGGGGTGTGGGTGAAGGTAATTGATAACGGTCAGGGTTTTTCTCCAAAGGCTATGAATAAATTGTTTAAACCCTTTTCGCCAGGCGATATTTTTGTCAACGAGAATGAAGGTCTCGAATTGGCCCTTTGCAGGCTTATTATGGATATGCATAAAGGACAGATAAAAGTTTATAATCTCAAGAAAGGAGCTTCTGTCGACTTGTTTTTCCCAAATACAGTTAGTCGTAAGTAGGTAGTAGATAGTCGTCAGTATTTGCTACTAATGACTTACGACTATTTACTTACGACTAATGACTATCTACTTACCCGTAATTTCCAACGCCACCACTGACTTGGAGGGCATGGTTACCTGTAATTTGCTTCCTGCAATTTTGAACTTATCGAACTTCGCGGGAACTACTTTAGCATTGGTTCCAAAATCGTTGCAATCATTCATTTCCTTTGCAGTTAAGACTTCGCCGGTAACAGCTGCATGCAAAATATTTCCCAAATCGATGGTTACTGGATTCTCATTGCTGGGGTCGAGGTTAGCAAGGGTGATATGTATTTTCCCGGCAGCATCTTTTGAGGCAGATGCGCTGATAGATGGAATAGCCTCATTGTTGTGTTTATACTCCCGGCAGGTTAAGGTTATGGGAATGAGTGTGGCATTCTGGTGTACTTTGTACATGCGAAATACGTGATAAGTGGGGGTGAGCACCATTTGTTCTTTTTTGGTAAGAATCATGGCCTGGAGAACATTAACAACCTGGGCAATATTTGCCATTTTAACACGATCTGCATGATTGTTGAAGATATTCAGATTGATCGCTGCCACTAAAGCATCTCTTAATGTATTTTGCTGATATAAAGGGGAGGAACCAGGTTCATTGTCATACCATGTACCCCATTCGTCAACCATAAGCGGCATTTTATGAGCTTTATCGTATTTATCCATAATGGCTACATGCTTATTTACAAAGGTATCCATCATCAGGGTTTTCTTTAGTACTATGAACCAGCCGTCCTCATTGAAATTGGTGGCTGATCCTTTGGAAGTCTCCCAGCTTCCCGGTAATGTATAGTAATGCAATGATACCCCCTGAACCCGGTTACCAACATTTTTCATCACCACGTCAGTCCAGTTAAAATCATAATCGCTGGCCCCTGAAGCAATTTTAAGTACACGTGGGGCTGCAGCATTGATGTAAGTTCCATATTGCCTGCAAAGATTCGAATAAAACTCCGGTGTCATGTTTCCACCGCATCCCCAGGCTTCGTTGCCAATACCTAAATATTTTACCTTCCATGGCTTTTCGCGTCCGTTCTGTTTGCGAAGCTTAGTCATGGGCGATTCGGCAGCAGAAGTCATATATTCTACCCACTCGGCCATTTCCTGTACTGTGCCACTGCCAACATTTCCTGAAATATAAGCATCGCAGCCTAAGGTTTCGCATAAATCGAGAAATTCGTGAGTGCCAAAACTATTATCTTCAGTATAACCACCCCAGGTTACATTGATAATGGAAGCACGTTTATCTTGCGGGCCAATTCCATCTTTCCAATGATAGGTATCTGCAAAACATCCTCCTGGCCAACGTAATACAGGTATATTCAAATCTTTCAATGCTGCAACCACATCATTTCTAACGCCTTTTGTATTTGGAATAGTTGAATTTTTGCCCACCCAAATGCCTTCATAAATACAGCGGCCCAAATGTTCAGAAAACTGGCCATAGATATCCTTACTAATGGTTGTTTGTGCTTTGTCATTTTGCAGCACAATTGAATTGACGTTTTTCTCCTGTGCACTTAAAGTTGCATAGCTCACAAGTATGCAAATAGCTACTGATGATAGGGTAAATTTCTTTTTCATGACAATAAGATCATTTATGTTCGTTAAGGGACTATTTTTTAATTCGCTAAAACAAGATGGTGTCTGGATTATTATTGTTCAAAAAATCAATAAGTTAAACAAATATCTATCAAAGACATACGGTATATTTTACGAAGATAAAGTTTATTAGATTAAAAAGAAATAAGATGCAAACTATGAATGCAAATAATTACCCTTCTGTCTGGAAATGTTACCTACTCCTGAAAAATATTTACTCAGTCTTTAGGGGATATTATTTTGGCATCCATCAATAATGTTAAACAAAAATTTATAACTTTTTAAATCTAATGGATGGTACAATTAAAACAGGAGCCTGTATTTTCATTATTATTGGGATATATTTTGCATACAGACAAGCAGCATCAGGTATTGATCAGTTAAAATTGAAGAGTGCCGTAAAGGAGAATAATGCCGGAAATAACCGGAAAGCCTTAGAAATAATTAAATCGCTGAATAATGATCTTGGACCTTCAGATATCTATCATCGGATTTATGGGAATATACTAATTAAGGATAAACTGTACGCTCAGGCTCTGCCTCAATTCGAGGCAGCAACCTTATATACATCCGATCCGGATTTATTTTTAAATATTGGACGATGTTATTTCAAACTTGGTAAGCTTCCTGAAGCCGAACAGAATTTCAGGTTGGCCCATAACATTACACCGGGCCGCATCACCCCTCTATATGAACTTTTACAAGTAAAAAGACAGCTAAAGGATACCTTACAAATGGTAACATTGGCACATCAAATAATTGAGATGCAACCCAAAGTGCCTTCCAAAGAGGCAGACTATTTTAAGAAAGGAGCTAATATGGTAATCCTGCAATACGAAAAAATAAAACACAAGAACCTCAATAATTAAATAAAATAATGTTTAACCTAATCTTTAAATTTTATGAAAAAAGCAATTTTACACTTTTTATGGCTTATTGTCTTAGTCATGTCAATAAGCGTTAAGGCTCAAACAGTATGCCAACAAATTACAAATCATTACCCGGCATCAGTTATTTCCAGGGTATATGAGGTGGCCTCTAAAATCAACGTAACTCCAGACAAACAGTTACTGCTTGCCAGGTATTTTCAAAAGGAAGACAGTCTGGTAGCCAGAGCTGTAATAAACGGTGCTACCCCTGGTGAGATAGCAAGTATCCGCACGTTAACAAAAAACGACTTCATCAACATCTTTACCTCCGCAGAACTGGATTCCTATTACACTGCCATGGTAAATGAAGATGCAATGAAAGAAAGCAAGATCATGG